>JBBRIO010000012.1:0-24439 GCA_038220855.1 Bryobacterales bacterium
GCCGCCCATTGGCCGGTGAGCTGGCGGCGTTGTTCGATCGAGAGTTGCTCGGGGGAAGTGCCGATGAGAGTTGCGAAGTCCACGGTTCTATTTTCGCAAGTCTTCGAGCAGGGCTTTGAGACCGCGTTTGCGGTAGAGCTCGACGAGGCGCTGCTCTTCGGGCGACGGGGGCATGAGCCGAGCCAGGCGGGGATCTTCGAGGGCGGCGCGGGAGGGGATCCAGAGTTGGCCATCGGCGAATTCCACCGAGTGGGCGAAGCCAACGAGGTTATCGATGACGACGCGGGCGCCGGTGCGGCTGTTGAGGCGGAGAGCGGCTTCATCGACGACGCGGATTTTGCCGTTGGCGGCTAGCTGGACGTCGGCGGGGAGGGTTCCGGCGAGGAATTCGGCCCCGTCCCGGGTTCGCACGACCCAGCCCAGTTCGAGATGGCGGATGGCTTTGCTTTGCCGATTTTGGATATCGATGCTGGGCGCTTTGGCTTCGTTTCCGGAGACGGTGGCGAGGCCGTTTGTGAGTTCGATGGGCGCATCGGGGAGCCGCAGAAAGGAGAACTGGACTTGGCGATCGGGCTCGTAGACGGTGGCCGGGGCGTTGGCCGGGCGGGGGAGGGTGCCGCGGCGGGAGATCTGGACGTCGAGGCGGGGCCGATCCTGCAAGCGGGCGACGGAGGCGACGAGTTCGCGTTGAAGGGCATCGGGGCCGCGGGCTTCGAGCAGTTGCTGGAAGTGTTTACGGTCGCGGCGGGCTTCGAGCTCCCAAATGGTGAGCGAACGGCGGGAGTTCAGGCGGTTTTCGCCGAAGAAGCTGAGGTCGTCGAAGAGGACGCCATCTAGGAGCACCTGTACGAGCGGCCCGCTGCCGGCGACGAGGGGCCGGAGCATGCGGAGATCGATGCGGACCGGGAAGTTTTCACCGGGCGGAACGTCCAGGGCGGGTACGGCGACCGAGCCGCGACCGCCGGGCGTAAAATCCTGGGCGAGGACGAGGAGCGTGACGCCGCGGATGCGCTTGCCGGAGCCGTTGCGGAGCAGGAGGCCGGAGTTGAGATCGAGGACGACCGCGCCGCCGCGGGCCGTGGCTTTGGAGCCGCCGAGATCGAAGCTGACGAGCGTGACCGGGGAGTCGGCCGGGAAGTTAATTTTGAAGGAAGACGCCGGGTCAAGGACAGTCTCCTGGGCAAATGCAGAAAGGGCGGCGAGGGCGAGCAGAGCCAAGGCGGCGGGTTTAGTCCAGATAGACATGGTTCACCGTGATTTGGCCGGTTTCGGCGTCTGTGTAGCGGGTTTCGGCGGTGCCTTCGGTCGTAATCGAAACGAAGGAGACGCGGGAGGCGGGAGTCCGCAGCTCTAGCGTGAGGTTGCCGTCCTTGATTTCGACGCCGCTATCGGTGGCTTCGACCGAGGCCGGTTGGATGACGCTGGCGATGGGCTGATCGAGCTTTTTGGCAGAGACGGCGAACCACCAGCCGGAGCCGACGACGGCCATCAGAGAGGCGACCATGGCGGCAGCCCTCCAGTTGAGCCAACGCTCTTCCGTGGGGGTGGGGCGGCGGTAGGCGGAGATCGCCTCCGAGGCTTCGAGACCGAGGCGGATGTTGGCTCGCATCTCTTCGGCGAGCGGTTTCCATGCGATATCCGGGACAAAGTTTTCAGCGATGGGTTGGGCCGAGAGCGCGCGGAACGCGGCGACTTCGGCGGAGCAGACGGGGCAAGTGGCCAGATGGCGACCGATGGACCAACGTTCGAGCAGCGGCAGATCCCGGCCGGAGTAGAGAGCGAGAGCAGCGAGTTCGGGATGGCGGTTCATGCTTTTCTCCTTTCCATGTAACGGCGAAATTTGATGCGGGCGTTGGCGATATGGCTGCGGACGGTGGCCATTGAACAGCCTAATTGTTTGGCGACCTGTTCGGCGGGCAGGTCTTCGACGTCGCGCAGCAGCAGCGCGGTCCGTTCTTTGACAGTAAGCAGGCGGAGGCCATCTTCGAGATATTGTTGCTGTTCTCCCCGGAGTACCAAGCTTTCGGGGCTGCGTTCGGGAGCGACGCGGAGCGGTTCGACCAGGGACTCAATTTCAGTGAAATTGACTCGACCGTGGCGGCGAAGAAAATCGATGGCGGTGTTGTGGGCGATCCGCGACAACCAGTGGGCCGCCTTTTCCGGATCCTTGAGTTGGTCGCCGCGTTGAAGGGCTTTGATGAACGACTCTTGGGTCAGGTCCTGCGCATCCGCCACGTTGCCGACCATCCGATAGATGATCAGGAACACGCGGCGCATGTTTTCCTGGACGAAGCGGTTCTGCCGCTCCGCCAACTCCGGAGTGTTCACGCCAGCGGAATCGCGGGTGGGGTCGGGCATGCGGGACTGTTCCTGAGCCGTTTCTTTCACCTAACACGAGTGACGGCGAGAGCCGAAGAAGCGTGCAAAGAATTTTTGCGGCGTATTCTGAGTATATGAGACCGGTGGCAGTGATTGGGGTGGGAAAGACGGCGTTCGGTTCCTTCGCCGACCAGGGGATCCGAACGTTAGCGGTAACGGCGGTGGAGGCGGCGATGGCGGATGCGGGGGTGACCCCGGGCCAAGTGGGCGCTTTTTACCTGGGTAACTTCGCCGGGCCGAGCTTTACGGGGCAGAGTCATTTGGCGCCCTACGTGGCCGCGGCGTGCGGTTTGGCGGGGATTGCGGCGACGCGGTTTGAAGATGCGTGCGCATCGTCGGGCGTCGCGTTTTATCAAGCGTGGCAGGCGGTGGCGGCGGGATTTTACGATGTCGTGGTGGTGTGCGGGGTCGAGAAGATGACCAACCAGCCGACGGCGCGGGTGGGCGAAATTCTAGCCATGGCCGGGGACGTGGAGGTGGACAAGGCCACGTTTCCGGAGCTGTTTGCGCGAATTGCCCGGGCCCACATGGAGCGGTACGGCACGACGCGCGAGCAGATGGCGGGGGTGGCGGTGAAGAATCATCGGTATGGGTTTTCGAACCCCCATGCGCACTTGCGGAAGCTGATTACGGTGGAGCAGGCGCTGGCGGGGAAGGTGATCGCGGACCCGTTGACGATTTTCGACTGCTCGTTGGTATCGGACGGAGCGGCGGCGGTGGTGTTGGCGCCGGAGGGGCGGTTTCGGGTGTTGGGAATTGCGCAGACCTCGGACCAGGTGGCGCTGGCGGGTAAGGCGGACTTGACGGCGTTGCCGGCGGTGGGGCGTTCGGCGGAGATCGCGTATCGGATGGCCGGGGTGACCGCGGCGGCGATTCAGTTTGCCGAGGTGCATGACTGCTTCACGATTGCGGAGATCATCGCGATGGAGGAGCTCGGCTTCTGCGCCAAGGGCGAGGGCGGGGCGTATGCCGTCAGCGAGGCGCGGCCGATCAACCGGAGCGGCGGATTGAAGAGCAAGGGCCACCCGGTGGGGGCGACGGGGGTGGCGCAGATTGCGGACGTGGTGGGGCAGATGCGGGCGGGGTTGGGGGAGTTGGGGTTAGCCCAGAATTTGGGCGGGACGGGGGCGACGAGTGTCGTGACGGTGCTGGGGAAGGTATAACTATAGGCTGATGAAACTCGCGTCGCGGATGGACCGCATTCTCATTGAAACCGCCTTCGAAGTGTTGCTGAAGGCACGAGCGCTGGAAGCTCAGGGCAAGAATATTGTCCATTTGGAGATTGGCGAACCGGACTTTGAAACGCCTTCCCACGTGGCGGCGGCGGGAAAGCGGGCGATTGACGAAGGGTGGACGCACTACGGGCCGACGCAGGGCTACCCGGAGTTTCGGGAGGCGATTGCGGCTCATGTGAGCGAGACGCGGGGAATCCAAGCCAAGGCCTCGCAGGTGTGCGTCGTGCCGGGCGGGAAGCCGATTTTGTTCTTTCCGATGATGGCGCTGCTCGAAGAGGGCGACGAGGTAATCTACCCGAACCCTGGGTTTCCGATTTATGAATCGATGACCAAGTTTTTGGGGGCGACGGCGGTGCCGATTCCACTGGTGGAGAGCCGGGGATTCAGCTTCGACCTGGACCGGTTCCGCGACAGCCTGACGCCGAAAACGAAGATGGTGATTTTGAACTCGCCGCAGAATCCGACGGGCGGGGTGATTCCGCCGGAGGATTTGCAGGTAATCGCTGATCTGGTCCGGGATCGGGATCTGGTGGTGCTGAGCGATGAGATTTATTCGCGGATCTACTACGACTCGCCGCCAATGTCGATCGCGTCGTTGCCGGGGATGCAGGAGAAGACGATTATCCTGGATGGATTTTCGAAGATCTACGCGATGACCGGTTGGCGGCTGGGCTATGGCGTGATGCCGGAGTGGCTGGTGGACGCGGTGAACAAGCTGATGGTGAATTCCAACTCGTGCACGGCGAGCTTTACGCAGCGGGCGGGGTTGGCGGCGTTGACCGGGCCACAGGATGAGCCGCTGGCGATGGTGGCCGAATTCCGGCGTCGGCGGGACGCGTTCATTGATGGGCTGAACACGCTGCCGGGATTCCGCTGCGCGAAACCGGCGGGCGCTTTTTATGCGTTTCCGAATATTGAAGGCACAGGGCGGACGTCGAAGCAGTTGGCCGATGAATTACTGTACGAGGCCGGCGTAGCTTCGTTGAACGGCGGATCGTTCGGTTCGTTCGGAAATGGATACTTGCGCTTCAGCTACGCCAATTCGCTGGAGAATTTGATGGAAGCAGTCGAGCGGATGCGGCGTCATCTGACCCGTTAACGCTTCCGTCCGATGCGGGTCATGATGCTGTGGACCGTCTTCATCAGGCGGTCTTCCACGTCCTCGGCGAAAGGGCCCGGCTGGCCGTAGTAAATCATGCTCTCATTGGCTTCGTATCCGCCTTCTTTGAGAATGCGAAGGGATGGGATGTAGCACATGACGTCGTTTGAATATCCGGCGACGATGAGGTGTTCGCCGGGATACTCCTTCTGGATCCGGAGGGCATAGTCGACGACCACTTCGCCGCCGAGGGCGACGAGCGTCAGGGACTTACCGAGGCGGATCCCCTGCACAGGATAGGCGACGGAGCGCACCGGGGCGCGGCGGTCGTAGGCAGCGAGCATGGTGGCGGCGCGCTGCTGCTTAAACCAATTGGGGTCTTTGCTTTCGATCTCGAAGGTTTCGCGGGTGTGCGGGGCGAAGGCGAGGTCGGTCAACTGAAACGCGCTGCGTAAGGGGCCGGAAAGGGCTTCCAGCTTGCCGCTGAGGACGCGTTCCACTTCCTTAGCGAGCGAGGCTCCGTGCTGCTCGGCGAGGGCGACCGTGCCGCGCGGATTGGGGTTGGCATCGGCACCCGTGAGCATGAGAAACAGGGCGGTGGAATTCGGGTGGGCGGCTTCGAAGGCGGCTTGCGCGAAGCCGGCGTAATCTCCGCTTACGTTGAACACATCGGCCCCGAGGGTCGTGTTGTGGCAGGCGTACCCGAACAGGACGCCGCGCAGTTGGCCATTGAGACCGGAGACGCGGATGACGGGAACATCCTGGTTCACCGGGCCGCCGGGATTGAGGCCGATCTTGACGCCGCTGGCCGCCGCTTGGCGACGGTTGATGGCGAAGCTGCCGACGCCATGGCCGATTTCGAGGCGGGCGGGTTGCAGGTCGCCGAGGGCCGCGCCGACGACGTCGGCCAACTGCATCGACAAGGCCTGGGTATAGTCTGTGATGGCGCGTCGTTGCTCGGGAGTAAGTTCGAACATTGATGTGAGGTTGCCGTGGACGACAGGGCCGCTATGGGTATGGGACGAGTTCAGCACGAGTTGCTGACGGCGGAGCCGATAGCGTTTTTCGACTTCCGCACCGACGCGATCGGCCACGGGGCGGGGCAGGCCGATCAGGTCGGTTGTGACAATGACGGCGCGGTTGCCTTTGGCATCTTCGATGGCCAGGGCTTTGGCCCAGATTTTTTGCAAAACCCCTTCGCTGGGCTTCTTGCGGGCGGCGTAGCCGGAGAGGTAGATGGGCTGGGTTGGGGTGATGTTGATGCGACCGAAGCCAGCTTTGAAGTCGGCAGCGATTAGGGGGACGGCGCAAAAAAGGAATAGGAGTTTCATGCGCGGATGATCTCGACGGGTTGGTCAGGATGCTTCAAGCTGTTCTTGGCCGCGTCGAAGAAGTAGAGCGGGTCGAGTTTGGCCAAGGAGTAGATGGGAATGGGCGAAAAGTCCGGGCACTCGGGAGAAAGCTGGGCGACGATGACGGCGATTCCGATAACTTCGGCGCCCGCGTCTTCCACCATTTTCTTCAGTTCAGAGAGCTTTGCCCCGGTGCGGAGGATGTCATCGACCAGCAGCACCTTCTCACCCGGGTCGATATCGAAGAACTGCCGGAGGCGCAGCGGCTCATGCTCGTTCTCCCTTTCGGCCCAGTAGACTTCTTTCGCGCGCAGGGCTTCGCAGACGCCGTAGGCGACCGGCAGGCCGCCACCGGCGGGGGTGAAGATCGAGAGTTGATCGATGTTGGCGCGAATCTCGGAGTTGGCGCGGACCTTTCGGCTCAGAGCGACGCTCAACATTTTGGAGTGCTGAAAGAAGCGAAAGGCGAGTGGGATCTGCAGGAACTGGTCGGAGTGGAGTCCGTTCGGGTAGACGAAATTGCCTTCGCGCAGGGCGCCGGTTTGGCGGAGGAGGGAGAGGACCTCTTCCTGAGTGGGGATAAGTTCCATGAACTAATAAGCTCCTTTACCAATGAGAACTTGAGGAATTGTACGAAGAATGATTTTCCAATCGAGAGCGAGGGACCAGTTGTCGATGTAGCTCATATCGAGGGTCATCCATGTTTCAAAGTCTACGGTGTCGCGGCCTTCAACGGCCCAGAGGCAGGTCAGACCGGGCCGCATACGAAGGCGACGGCGTTGCCAGCGCTTATACTGTTCTACCTCTTCCGGGATCGCGGGCCGCGGACCCACGATGGACATGTCGCCGATGAGAACGTTCCAAAGCTGAGGCAACTCGTCGACGGAGAACTTACGGAGCCACTTGCCGATGGGGGTGAGCCGCGGATCGTTGCGGATTTTGAAGACCAGGGTGCGTTCGTTCCGGCTCTGCAGCTGTTGCTTCAATGCTTCGGCGTTGGCGACCATGGACCGAAATTTGTAAACGCGGAACCGGCGACCGTTGAGGCCGCAGCGAATTTGGCTAAAGACAGCCGGGCCGGCGGAGGTGAGGCGAATAGCGAGAGCGACCACGGCGAGAAAGGGGGCCAGAACGACCAAGGCCAAGGCGGAGAAAACGATGTCGGTGACGCGCTTCAGGAGCAGGCGAATTTCGTCGTGAGGGGCGCCGGAGAATGTCAGCAGCGGCGTAGGACCGAGGCGATCGAGATACGCGTCGCTGTGGACGTGAGGGAAGATATCGAGGGCTATGCGGGTGCGAACGCCTTCTTCGTCGCAGAGGAGCAGAGTTTCTTCGAGATGCGGCAGGTCGGCGGCGGGCACGGCAAAGATGACCTCGTCGACGACACGGCGCCGCAGGATGCCGGGAAGTTCACTCAGCCGGTGGACCGGATATTCCTGTTTCAATTGAATGACGGAGTCGGCCGGATTCGATCGGGAGTCCAGAAAGCCAAGCAGGCGCATGCCGAAACTTTCGGCCTCCTCGACGAGCAGCGCGAGGCGGCGAGCGCTTTCGCCGGTGCCGGCGATCATTACGTAGTGCTGGGCGCCGAAACGCTGCCGGTACCATCGGAGCATGGGGCCGGCGTTCCAGCGAAACAGGAGTAAGCCGAAGAAAGACAGCGCTCCGAAAAGGCCGAGAAAGGCTCGGCTGACATCGAGCCGGAGCAGGAACTGGGCCAGGACGATTAGCGTAAGCGCGAGAATGGTCTGCCGCAGGGTCTCTTTAGCGGCGTCTCGCTTGCGGGCTAATTCCAGCCGTTCGTAGGTACCGAACCATCCGGCGACGCCCAGGAAGGCGAGCGCCGCCATGAGCAGTAACAGATACTTTACCGGCGTATCTATGTAAAAGAGCCGCCCCAATTGCCAACCGCTGCGGGTCTGGTAGGCGAGCTCGTAGGCGGACCAGACCAGGGCCGCATCGGCCAGACCAAAAAAGATCCGGAGCATTCTGTGACGCCGGGAATACACTTCGACCATCAGAGTACCAGAGTGGGTTTGCGCCCGTCAGTTAGCAACTGCTAACCTAGTGAATGCTAATGCCTGTGAAGCCGAAGCTCCAACGCGCCGAACGGCGAAAAGTAATCATCGAAGCAGCCTCGACGCTATTTTCTGAACGCGGCTTCCGCGGGGTCACGACGCGAGAATTGGCCAAAGGGGCGGGGGTTTCCGAACCGGTCCTTTATGAGCACTTCCGAACGAAGGAAGATTTATACGCGGCGATCATCGAGTGCGCCACGCAAAAAGAAAAGGGCAAAGACGATCCCCACGAATTGGTCGATTCCTGGGCGACGATAGAGGACCCGCAGCTCTATCTGACGAAGCTGGCGAACCTGATCGCCGAGTTCCACACCCGCCACCCGGAGTATATCCGGCAGGTTCTATTCGCGGCCCTGGAGGGTCACGCGATGGCGGATTTGTGTTTTGAGCGGAACTCTGGCCCTATTTACGCCAAGGTTGCCGCGTATCTGAAGAACCGTATGGCGGCCGGTCAGGTACGGACGATGGAGCCAACGATTGCCGCGCGGGCGTTTGTCGGCTCGGTGATGCAGTACTGTTTGTTTGAATTACATTTTGGCTTTCGGACGGTCCGCGCGAGTAAGAAGCGGGCGCTCGAAGGCTTGGTCGACATCTTTCTGCACGGGATCCTTTCATGAAGACACGCATTGTTATCTCTATGTTGTTCGCAATTTCCTTGCTCGCGGTTGGTTGTGCAAAGAAGTCTGAAGAGTCCGCCAAGACGGCGCCGAAGGCCGAGCCAGCTCCGGTGACGGTGAAGACCGTAGCGGCGGAAGAGCGCTCGATTGAGCGTTCCATCGCGGCCACCGGTTCGTTACTTCCTGATGACACCGTAACGTTGAGCTCGGAAGTGCAAGGCCGCGTCGCTAAGATCAACTACGATTTCGGGCAGTCGGTAAAGAAAGGCGCGGTGTTGTTGGAACTCGATCCGACGGAGTACGATTTACAGATCGAACGGGCGCGGGGGTCGTTGAACCAGTCGCTGGCGCGATTGGGGCTACCGGCCTATAACGGCAAAATGACGCCGCCGGAGTCGACGCCAGGACTCCGGCAAGTACTGGCCCAGGTCGAGGACGCGAAGTTCAAATTCGAGAGCGCCTCGAAGCTCGTCAAAAGTGGGGACGTTTCGCAGGAACGCTATACGGAGCTGGAGAAGGCTTACCGGGCTCGGCAGGCGGGCGTGGAGTTGGCGCGAGACGAAATGCGGGTTTCCTGGATGGGCGTTACCGCGCTGGAGGCGGACCTGAAAATCTTCCAAAAGCGCCGGGGAGACACCATTCTGCGGGCTCCATTTGACGGCGAGATTGGAGAGAAGATCGCGGCGGTGGGGCAGTTCGTCAAGGACAACACTCCGTTGCTGCGGCTCGTAAAAACGAACCCACTTCGATTGCGGGCCGAGATTCCGGAGGCGGCCGCGGGAACGGTGAAGATTGGAACGCAGGTCGCGTTCACGACCGACGCCGTGCCCGGAGCGACGTTTACGGCGGTGGTGCGGCAGTTGAATCCGTCGCTCGATGCGCGGTCGCGGACGCTTTCGGCCGAGGCCCGGCTGGTCCAGCCCGACGCGCGACTGCGCCCGGGGATGTTTGTGCAAGTGCGCCTGGTCACGCAAGCGGCAGCAAAGATGGTGGCAGTGCCTCGGCAATCGATCTACAGTGTGGCTGGCTTGACCAAGCTGTTCGTGATTCAGAACGGCGTCGCCAAGCTCGTGACGTTCACGCCGGGGGCGGAGATCGACGGCTGGGTAGAGGTGCCAAACGACGTGGTGCAGAAGGGCGACCAGGTAGCGACGACGCAATTGGGTGCTTTGACCAATGGCACCAAGGTGAGGATGTAATCGATGCAGACTCTTGCTGAAATCTGTATCAAACGGCCCGTTTTCGCCACCATGCTCATCATGATGCTGGTGGTGCTGGGCTTGGACGGGTATCGAAAGTTGGGCGTGGATCTGTTCCCGAAAGTGGAGTTCCCGATCGTTTCGGTGACGACGACCCTGCGCGGCGCATCCCCGGAAGAGGTCGAGACCCAGGTGTCGAAGCGCATTGAAGAGGCCGTGAATACGGTGGCCGGAATCGACGAGCTGTTTTCGAACTCGTCGGAAGGGTTGTCCCGGGTGACCGTACAGTTCACCTTGGAAAAGGACGCCGAGGTGGCAGCCCAGGAGGTGCGGGACAAGATTTCGACCGTGCTGGGGCAGTTGCCTAATGACGCCGATCCTCCCGTGGTCGAGAAGGTTTCGACCGACGCATCGCCAATCATCAACGTGGTGGTTTCGGCCAATCGGGACCTGCGCGAAACGACCAAACTGGTGGACGACCAGATCAAGAAGGGCATCGAGTCGCTCGACGGAGTGGGCCAAGTGCGCTTCATCGGCGACCGGGAACGGGCGATTCAGATTTGGCTCGACGGCCAGAAACTGTACTCCTACAACTTAAACATTGACCAGATCCGGGGCGCGATCGCTTCGCAGAACGCCGAGATCCCCGGTGGCCGGCTGGACCAGGGCAACCGCGAGTTGAGCGTTCGCACGCTGGGCCGCATTACCCGTCCGGAGGATTTCGCGACGCTGATTGTCGCCAACACGCCAGGCGGACCTGTCCGCATCAAAGACATCGCCACGGTGGAGGACGGCTTTAAAGAGCAACGCACCCTGGCCCGACTCGATGGCCGCGAGGCGGTCGTGCTGCAGATCCGCAAACAGGCGGGGACCAATACGCTGGCCGTGATCAAGAAAGTGAAGGAGCGGATCGACGAAATTCGTCCCGGGTTACCGCCCGATTTCCAAATTGCGTACCTCGGCGACCAGTCGTTCTTCATTGAAGAATCCTTCCTGGCCGTACAGGAGCATTTGGTGCTGGGTGGATTGCTGGCGGGCGTAGTGGTCCTGTTGTTCATGCGCAGTTGGAGGTCGACGCTGATTGCCGCGGTCGCGATTCCGACGTCGATCATTTCAACGTATACGTTGATGAATTTGATGGGCTTTACGCTCAATCAGATCACTATGCTGGCGCTGACGCTGATGGTGGGTATCGTCATTGACGACGCGATTGTGGTGCTCGAAAACATCTTCCGTTTTCTCGAAGAAAAGAAGATGACGCCGATTGAGGCAGCCATTGAGGGGACCCGCGACATCGGCTTGGCCGTGCTCGCGACCACGCTTTCGCTGGCGGTCGTATTCCTGCCGGTGGCGTTTATGAGCGGCATTGTCGGCCGCTTTATGTCGAGCTTCGGCTTCACGGCCGCGTTCGCCATTATGGTGTCGCTGGTCGTCAGCTTCACGCTGACGCCGATGCTTTGTTCCAGGTTCCTGAAGCTAAGCCCGGGGCACGATGCGGGAGCGACGAAACAGACGCTGATCTTTAAGTTGGTTGACGTTCCGTACCAGGCGATGTTGCGCTGGTCGATGCGGCACCGCTGGGTGATTGTGACAATTTCCGTGGCCGTGGTGTTGTCAACCGGGGTGATGTTCAAATTCCTCGGGATCGACTTCCTGCCGCAGGATGACCAAGCGGAATTCGAAGTAACGGTGCGTATGCCAGCGGGCTCATCGCTGGCCGGAACGGACCAATTGATGAAAGAGGTGGAGGCCGATCTGCGCCAACTCCCTGGCGTCCAAAACCTGCTAACCCAGATCGGGAGCGACCCGCGCCAACAGGTGGATCGCGGCTCTGTCCTGATCGAGTTGACGCAACCCGCCACCCGTAAAGAAACCCAGTTCCAGATCATGGACATGGCGCGCCAGAAGCTAAAGAAGTACAAAGAGTTGATCATCGCCGTCCAACTACCGGCGGTGATTCAAGGCGCGGGACCAAACCGCGACTTCCAGTATTTCCTGCAGGGCCCTGACTTGGCGCAGCTTGACCGCTACGCGAAGACGCTCGTGGCGAAACTGGCCGCGACGCCCGGGGTGGCGGACCTGGAAAGCTCTTACGAATCTGGAAAGCCGGAAGTTCGAGTGACGGTCAATCGCGACAAGGCCGCCGACTTGAACGTGAACGTGGCGTCGATTGCGACGGCGCTGCGTACGCTGATCGCGGGTGACGAGCAGGTGACCACCTATCGCGAAGGCGATGATCGCTACGACGTCGGCTTGCGCGTAACCAAAGAGTTTCGCCAATCGCCGGACGCGATGAGCCGCCTCTATGTGCCCTCCAACACGGTTGGCAATGTGGCCTTGTCGAACGTGGCTTCGCTCAACGAGAGCACCGGGCCGATCGGAATCGATCGCCGGAACCGGCAACGCCAAATCCTGATCAGTGCCAGCGTGATTGGAGGCCAGTCGCTCTCCGAGGTCCTCAACGTGGCGGATCGGTCAGTCAAAGAGATGAACCTCCCCCCAGGATTCCGGACCGGTACGATTGGGCGCAGTAAAGAACTGGGCCGCGCCGGTGCGAGCTTTATGATCGCGTTCGCCTTGTCTATTTTGTTCATGTATATGATCCTGGCCGCCCAGTTTGAGAGCTTTATCGACCCGATCGTGATTCTAATCAGCCTGCCGCTGTCGATGCCGTTCGCGCTTCTTTCTCTGATCGTGATGGGCGAGAATTTTTCGATCATTTACAGCTCGGTCGGTATTCTCGTGCTGTTCGGCATCGTAAAGAAAAATTCGATTCTGCAGGTCGACCATATCAAGTCGCTGCGTCGCGACGGGATGCCGAGGCTTGAGGCGATTCTGAAGGGTTGCGAGGATCGACTCCGACCGATTCTGATGACGACGGCGGCGCTGGTGGCCGGTATGTTGCCGCTGGCTTTCGGGCAAGGGGCCGGCGCGGGCACTCGGCGCACGGTGGCGATCGTCGTCATCGGCGGCCAAACGCTGTGCTTACTCCTGACGCTGCTCGTGACCCCCGTCTCCTACAGCCTGTTCGATGACATGGCGAACTGGGGCATCATGAGGCGGCTCGGTGGACTTTTCCGCTGGCGGCGGACGGCGGGGCAGACGGCCGCCATGCTGCTGCTCTGTTCCCTGCTGGCGCCGCTTGTGCAGGCGGAAGAAGGGCTCAACAAGCAACGAGTGGGCGTCGGCACGACGACCCGCAAACTGACTCTAAAGGAAGGGGTGGAAGCGGCGCTCAAGAATAATCTGGAAATCGAGATCGAGCGAACCAATGTCGCCAATGCGCAGCAGTTGCTGAACGCGGCGAAGGGAGCGTTCGACCCGGTGTTGTCCTACAACCCCAGCTACGAGCGGCGCGATACCCCAGCGGCATCCCTGCTGCAGGCAGCCACCGGGAAGCTCGCGGAGCGGTTTATCAACAATAATGTCGGCCTGCGCGGCAAGGCGCCCTGGCAGGGAATGAGCCTGGGAGTCAGCTTCGACAACTCGCGCATCGAAACCAATAACCCATTCGTAAACCTCAATCCGTACCTCAACTCGCGACTGCTGCTCACCTTTACCCAACCCCTGTTTCGCAATCGAGTGATCGACCGGGAACGCGCCCAAATCAAGATTCGCAGCCGGCAGGTTGGGATTTCAGAGACGGACTTCGAACTCCGGGTAATCGATGTGGTCAACCGGGTCGAGCAAGGCTACTGGGATTTGGTGGCGGCCAGGCAGGCCGTGCAGGTGGCCGAAGACGGCGTCAACCTGGGCCAAGAGCAGGTGGCCCGAGCGCAACGGCAGATTGCCGCGGGCTCGTTGGCGCCGGTCGAGCTTTCGCTAGCGCAGTCCGAGTATGAACGGCGGCGCGACACCTACTACGCGACCCAGGACATCCTGACCGCGGCGGAGAACAACCTGAAGACGCTGATTGCCAACGGGCGGGCGAGCGAAGTTTGGAACGACGAGATCCTGCCGACCGACTCGGAGTCGTTCGGGAAACTGGAGCCGAAGGAGTTGGGGGCCGCCGTGCAATCGGCGATCGCCAAACGGCCGGAGATCCGCATGATCGGCCAGCGGAAGTCGGTGAACGATGTTGAGAAGGAGCTCAACCGGGACCAGTTAAAACCTCAGGTGAACTTCGTGGCTGGATACGCCAACAGCGGCTTGGGAGGTGCCCTGAGCAGCGCGCCGAACCCATTCGCCGGACAGAACGTGCCCATTTACGATCGGCTTAATCGGTTGAGCGGCCTGGCCGGTTTGCCGCCAGTGATTCCGCCCGACCAAGGAACGCTTCCCAGTTTCCTGGTCGGCGGCTACGGAACGGCGCTTTCGAACGTTTTCGCCGGGCGCTTCCCTACCCTGCAAGTGGGCATGCAGTTTGAATTGAACATCCGAAACCGGACAGCGGAGGCCGCGCTCGCACAAGCCGCGATTGCCGAAAAGCGGTTGGGCCTGGAACGAACCCGGGTGGAACAGGCCATTGATGCCCAAGTGCGGAATGCGCTCCAAGGTCTGGTCGCCTCGCGGCAACGGATTACCGCCGCCGAAGCTTCCGCCAAAGCCGCCGAAGAGAAGCTAAACAGCGAAGTCCGGCTATTCCAAACGGGGGAGTCAACCAATTTCTTCGTGCTGCAACGACAGAACGAGTTACTCGAGTCGCGCCGCCGGGCGGTGGTGGCGCATCTGGAGTACAACAAGTCGGCCGCCAGGCTGGAACAGGCGCGGGGCGAGACCCTCGACACGCTCGACATCAAGCTGAAATAAGAAATCTGTGGAAAACCTGAGGATGGCGGATTTTTGCGCTCGGCAGCCAAGTCCGCTACTTTCTCTTTATGGCTGCTAACGATCTAGTTCTCCAGAAAGGCCTACCCGCCAATCTGGATATTGAACGCTATCTGCTGGGCGCGATCCTGGTGGACCCGTCGGCGTTCCTGAACATCGCCAGCCTGATTCAAGCCACCGACTTCTCCGTTCAGTCGCATCAGTTGCTTTTTACCCGCATGGTCGATCTGTCCGAGGGCAACCAGCACATCGACCGGGTGACCCTGGCTAATGAGCTGATGCGCCACGGGGAACTCGAGTCGGTGGGCGGACTAAGCTACCTCATCTCGCTCGACGACGGGATGCCGAAGCTCTACGACCTGGAGCGCTATGCGGGGATCGTGCGGGAGCACTCACTGCGTCGCCGCCTGGTGTTGAGCAGCCAGGCGCTGATTAACCGGGCGATCAGCGGACAGGAGAGCGCCGATGAGATCCTGGCCAGCGCTGAAAGCGATTTGCTGGCGCTGGGCGAATCCCACGTCGCCAACAAACTGCTCCATACCCGCGATATTCTCGGCCGGGCCGAGGGCGGGATCAACGCGTTTCTGGACCCGACCAAGCGGATTCGCGGTACCTCCACCGGGTTTCTGAAACTCGACGAAATGACGGGCGGCTTCCGCCCCGGGGAACTCATCATCCTGGCCGCCCGGCCGGCGATGGGGAAGACCGCGCTGGCGCTCAACATCGCCCAGTACGTGGCGATGAACCCGGCCAACCCGCGCGCGGTGGCGATCTTCTCCCTCGAAATGTCGAATGAGTCTCTGCTGCAACGGATGGTTTGCGCCCAGTCGCGCGTTTCGCAAACGAAGTTCCGCGAAGGGTTCCTCGACGGCGAAGAGCGCAGGCGCCTTCAGAAGGGCTTGGTTGAGATCGTGAAAGCACCCATCTTTATTAACGACAGTTCGACGATTGGCATCATGGAGATCCACGCCGAGTTGCGCCGCTTGAAATCGCAGGCCGACCTGGGCCTGGTGGTCGTCGACTATCTCCAACTGATGACGAGCAAGGGCAAGGTAGAGAATCGAAACCAGGAAGTGAGCGCCCTGTCTCGAGGCTTGAAGCTGCTCTCGAAAGAGTTGCAGTGCCCGTTTCTCGTGCTTTCGCAGTTGAGCCGCGCCAGCGAAACTCGCGTCGGGGACCACCGGCCCGTACTGAGCGACCTGCGCGAATCCGGCTCCATTGAGCAGGACGCCGACATGGTGGCGTTCGTCTTTCGCGAAGAGTATTACAAACGCTTCGACGCCTCGCTCCATGGCTTGGCGGAGCTGATTCTGGCTAAGCAACGTAACGGCCCGACCGGAATTGTGAAGATGTCGTTTCTGCACGAGTATACGAAGTTTGAGAACCGGCTGGACGACATCCCGGGAGGCGACGGTCCTCCGAACTAGCCTTCGCAGGACCGCTTCGTGACGGAGTGGCGGTGGCGAAACATCAAGAGCAGTTGGATGCGAACCAGCCAACCAAAGAGTGCATCGACGATGGGGCCACCCTTCAGCCGAAACTCGATCCGGTCGGCCAGGACCGAGCCATCTCCATCGGTTGAAAATTCGTGGCGGTGCTTCCAGTAAGCAAAAGGGCCTTGTTCCTGCTCATCGACAAACAGCCGGTTCCGAACAAATTCAGTGTGCACGGCCACCCACGTAATCGGGATCGGCCCCGCAAACACCTTGAACACGAGGCGGGCGCCAACCTCCAGGCCCCCTTCGCGGCTAACCATCTGGACCTTTTGCCAAGGAGGAATGAGATAGGCGAAGATGTCTTCGCGTTCGTGAAACGCAAAAACTTTTTCGACGGGGGCGGCAATTCGCGTAATAAATTCGAAACGCATTGTAAACTGGTGATTTCGTTATGTTGCTGGAAATGAAGGGCGTCGAGAAGCGGTTCGGCGGGATGACTGCTTTGCGGCAGGGAGACCTCGAAGTGCGCGCGGGCGAAGTCCATCTGTTGATGGGCGAAAATGGCGCCGGTAAGTCTACGATGATGAAAATCATCGCGGGGATGCAGAAGCGTGACGGCGGCCAGTTTTTATGGCAGGGAAAAAGCGTAGATTTCAGTAATCCGAAGGAAGCCGCGCAGGTGGGGATTGCGATGGTTCACCAGGAATCGTTGCTGGCTCCCCATCTCAGCGTGGCGGAAAACATTTTCCTGGGCCGCGAGATTCCCGGACCGTTTGGCACGGTGAACCGGCGCAAAATGCTGGCGGAGGCGACTCGGCTGATTGCGCAATACGGATTTCGGCTGCAGGCCGACTGGATGGTTGGCCGCTTGAGCCCCGCCGGCAAGCAACTGGTCGAGATCTGTCGAGCGATCCAGAACGGGACGTCGCTGCTCATTTTCGATGAGCCTACTTCGTCGCTGTCCGAGGCCGAGACCCACGAGGTTTTCCGCATCGTCCGGGATTTGCGCGAGCGGGGGACCGGGGTGATCTACATCACTCATCGGATGGAAGAGTTGCGGAGCGTGGGCGACAAGGTGACGATTCTGCGCGACGGAGCGACCGTCCATAGCGAGGCGCTCGCTTCGCTGACGCGTGATCGGATGATTCAGTACATGGTGGGGCGAGAAGTAAACGCCATTTACCGGCGAGATCCGTTGCCGCCGGGGGCGCCGCTGCTTGAGGTTACGGGGTTGTCGACAAAAGCGTTGCTGCGTCACGTCAGCCTGACGATTCGCGCCGGCGAAATTGTCGGCCTGGGCGGGCTGATGGGCTCCGGACGATCGGAGTTGTGCCGCGCCATTTTCGGGCTTGACCCGGTCGAGACGGGGTCGGTGACCGTATGTGGAAAGCGTGTTTCGCTACGCAACCCGCGCGAAGCCGTTGCGGCTGGCGTCGCTTTGATCCCGGAGGATCGCCAGCGCACGGGTCTGGCGCGCGAGTTGCCGATCGCCTGGAATGTGACGATGGCCAACTTGGAGGCGGTGAGCCCGGGTGGGGTGATCCGTCATGCCGAGGAAGCACGAGCAACCCAGAAGGCGATCGACCGGCTCCGGATCCGGTGCGAGAACGGCCAGCAAAGGGCCGGCCGCCTCAGCGGTGGCAACCAACAAAAAGTAGTCATCTCGAAATGGGTCAATCGTGGGGCACGGGTTTTCCTGTTCGACGAACCCACCCGCGGCATCGACGTCGGGGCCAAGGTGGAAGTATTTGAAGTGATGGACCAACTCGCCCGGGAAGGCGCGGCCATCCTGATGGTCAGTTCTGAGCTTCCGGAACTGCTCCAGGTCGCCGATCGAATATTGGTCATGAGCCAGGGCCACATGGTGGGAGAACTCCCCCGCGGCTGCTCCCAGGAAGACATCATGAGGCTGGCCACGGTGCCCCCCGCCTCTGGAGAAACATTGCAATGATTAAGCGCTTGCTGCCATTTCTGGCGCTGCTCATATTGTTCGTCGTGCTCAGCGTGGCGAGTCCGTCGTTTTTGACCGCGCAGAACCTATCGAGCGTAGTCCGCCAGACGGCCGTCTTTAACATTCTGGCTCTGGGTATGACTTTGATAATCATTTCGAGCGGCATCGACCTATCGGTAGGTTCGATTGTCGCGCTGGGTGGGCTTGCCGGCACCATGGCGATGGCCAAGGGCGTACCAATCCCGATTGGAGTTCTGATCGGGATCGCGACCGGACTGCTGTGCGGGTTCATCAACGGGATACTGATCACGCAGCTCCGCATTATCCCGTTCATTGTTACGCTCGGCATGATGGGCGTACTGCGCGGGTTCGCCCTGATCATCTCGGATGGTATGCCCGTTCACGACGTTCCTAAAGGCTTTCAATTCCTGGGGGAAGGAACTGTTTTCGGCTTCCCGTTTGTCCTGCTCGTCCTGATCGTATGCGCCGTCATTGTGCATTTCATTCTCGAACACACCCGGCTGGGACGCTACGTCTTTGCGATTGGCAGTAACCCGGACGCAGCCATCTATGCCGGCATTCCGGTGAACTTCCACACCGTGGCGATCTACGCACTCTGCGGTGGTCTCTCCGGCTTGGCGGGCCTGATCGAGGCCAGCCGGCTTTCGACCGGTCAACCGACCGCTGGACAGGGTTATGAATTGCAGGCCATTGCGGCCGTCGTAATCGGCGGCGGTTCCCTGCGAGGCGGCGAAGGGACCGTGATTGGGACCTTGGTAGGCGGATTCATCATGGGCTTGCTGGCGAATGGAAGTGATCTTCTCGGTATCAATCCTTATGTCCAACAGGCGTTGATTGGAGCGATGATTATCGTCTTCGTCGCCGTCGACGAATTGCGCAAACGAAAGTCTTACTCATAGCGCAGCGCTTGCATCGGATCGATTCCGGACGCCCGCCGCGCCGGGATCCAGCCCGCCGCCAACGCCACCGCGGCCAGCAGCAGAGCCGCGGCAGACAGGACCACCGGATCGGCCGGTTGGGTGGGGAAGAGCAGCGACTTAACCAACTGCCCCAGCCCCAGCGCGGCAAGGACCCCGATTAGGACCCCGAGTGCCGCCATCCCCGCAACTTCGCGCAGGATCATGGCGAGGACCACCGTCCGGCTCGCTCCCAGCGCCATACGGATCCCAATTTCCCGCGTTCGCTGGGCGACGTGAAACGCCATGACGCCGTATAAGCCTATCGAAGCCAGGAGCGTCGCCACCAACCCGAAGCTGGAACAGAGGGTCGAAATCAATCGTTCCATCGCCAAAGTCCTGTCAATTTGCTCGCGAACCGTTCGCAACGCGACGATCGGCAAGTTAGGATCGCGGCGGCGAACGATCCCCTGAATATCTTTCGCGACGGCCATCGAATCGTCGGTCGTTCGAACGTAATAGTGCATCTGGGCGACGTCTTCCGCCTGGGCCATCGGCAAGTAGAGGAATCGAAACTGCGCCGCGTCTTCTCGCGGGTTGGCGTGCTTGCTGTTGGCGACCATCCCGACGATCATCATGTCCGGCGGATGATCTCGCCCCCCCAAGCGAACTACGCGGCCGATGGGATTGGCCCCTTTGAAGTAGTGACGGGCAAAGGCTTCGTTGACGATCGCGACTTTAGGGGCGGAATTCGAATCCGCTGGGTTGAACTCTCGCCCCAGCAGGACCGGGATCTCCAGCGTTTTGAAAAAACCTGGCGCTAGCTCGTTGATGCGAGGATTCATGTCCTCGCCTTCCTGCGCGGCGTAGCCCGGAGCCGAGATCGTTCGCTGGAGAATGGAGTTGTCCAGGATAGCGGAGGAGGCCAGCGAGATATTGCGGACGGACGGCAGACGACCCAAATCGTTCTGGATTTGGGAATGCAACTGCTCCGATGCGACCCGGTTGTATCCGTTCAGCGAAGGATCGAGACTAAACGTGATCAGTTCCGCCGAGCGAAACCCCGGGCTGGCTTGGCGAAGTTCAAAGAGGGTCTTCGTGAAGAGCCCGGCGGCCGCCAGCAGGATCACGGACAGACTGATTTGTCCGACCACCAGCGCTTTCCGAAGCCAAACGTTCCCACCCACGAGGCTACCCGCTTGGTCCTTAATCGTCGGTGCCACATTGGCTTTGGTCGCTTGCATAGCCGGCAACAGGCCAAAGAGAATACCAGCCGAGAACGTAAGCGCGCCGGTGAAGAGCAGGGTCCGCCAGTCAAACGCCGAACGGAAATCGATTCCCGTCTGCAGGGTAATGATCCCCGCTAGGATCCAGTCAGAGAAGAGCAGTCCCAGCAGTCCTCCGAGACCGGCGAGCACCATGCTCTCGACGAGCAGTTGCCGGACAAGTTGCCCGCGCGAGGCTCCCAGCGCCAAACGGATCGCAATCTCCTTCTTTCGACTCGACCCGCGAGCGAGAAGGAGATTGGCCACGTTGGCACAAGCGATAAGCAAGACAACCCCCACCAGAGCCATCAGGGTCCAAGTGGCGGTAGCGATCGTTTCGCGGTCACTTAAATTTCCTCTGACGGCCGGATACAAGACGATCCGTTTGCTCAGGAAAGACACCGCTCGCTTTTCAGACAAACCCTTCAATTTCGCCAACTCGTCGATTAGGACGGGTGCGAGAATGGCATCCACCTCTGGCTTGGCCTGCTCCGCCGTCACTCCCTTGTTTAGGCGACCGAAAACATGGAGGAAGTAGAACTCGGAGGAATCCATCCCGTCCCAAGTCGGTGTAATCTGGCGTTTCATCGCCAAGGGCAGGTAGACATCCGGTTGCTCGGAAAGATTGGTACCCCGCCAGTGTTCGGGTGCCACGCCAACGATGGCGTACTTCTGCTCATTAATTAACACTTCTTTGTCGAGTACGCCTAGATCACCACCCAACTTCTCCCGCCAAAATCCGTAGCTCACCACGGCCACGGGATGCCCTCCTTGACTCTCATCATCCGTCTGATGCAACAATCGCCCTAACGCTGGCTGAAGCCCCAGAGTATCGAAGTAGTTCCCAGAGACCAGAAGTGAGTCAACCCGCTGCGAGGCGCCCTTCCCGGCAATATGCACCGGAGTTACAAACTGCGCCCACAATCCGGAAAACGCTGTCGTGTTATCGCGCATCGCACGATACATCGGGTAGGAGAAGGCACGATCGTTGAAGTTGAACCCGCGCTTGGTACCCGGAAGGTCAAGCTGGACGAGTTGAGCAGGTTCCCGCGCCGGGAGAGCCCGGAGAAGGAGTTGATCGAGTAGGCTGAAGATGGCGGTGTTCGCTCCGATCCCCAGACCAATCGAAACCAACGCAACGACTGTAAAGAGCGGATGGCGCCCCAAGTTGCGAACGGCATAACGAAGTGAAGCCAGCATATTTTTTTGAATGCACGTGGCGTACCAGCGGTAAGTGATTGATCCGTAGATAACCCTTGCATCGCCGGGGTTCGATTGTGAGATCCGGCTGTTCGGAAACGGACAGCCTTACGCCACCTCCTCCAGACTCTTCAGCTTCGCATTCAACGTCGTTCGTTTCAGTCGCAACATATCGGCCGCCTGCTTTTTATTTCCCTTCGCTCGACGCAACGCCTGGTCGATCAACGTTCGCTCGAGACGTTGCACCGTCGCGGCGAAGTCAATTTCGGCCGGGGCGACTTCCAGGGCCTCCGCGATCGGCAACGCCGGCTCCTTTGGCGGCGCCTTCACCGGCAGACTGAAGTCCCCGTAATGCAGCATTTGACGTTGTCCGCTCATCGCCACCGCCCGTTCCACGGTGTTTTCGAGCTGCCTGACGTTCCCGGGCCAAGCATACTGTTCCAGCCGCTCCAGGGCGTCCGGCGAAACTCGCTTCCCCGGAACATTTTCGACGCGACAGACCTTTTCAATAAAATGGGCCAACAAAGGAGCCACGTCCTCCGCTCGCTCCCGGAGAGGCGGCAAGTGCAGCGGGACGACGTTCAACCGGTAGAAAAGATCCTCCCGAAACTTGCCCCGGTCAATCTTTTCCTCCAGGTTCGCATTCGTCGCCGACACCACCCGCACATCCAGCTTGATCAGATCGCCCGACCCCAACCGCTGAAACTCTCGCTCCTGCAGTACCCGTAGCAACTTCGCCTGGGTCTCCACGGGCATATCGCCAATTTCATCCAGAAAGATCGTCCCTCGATCCGCCTCTTCAAACCGTCCTTTTCTGGCCTGAAAGGCCCCGGTATAAGCGCCCTTGACATGGCCGAAGAGCTCCGCTTCCAGCAACGCCTCGGGCAAGGCCGTGCAGTTCACCGACACCAGTGCCTCCCGCGCCCGGGGGCTGGCGGCGTGGATGGCCCGAGCCACCACCTCCTTCCCCGTCCCGGTTTCGCCGGTGATCAGGACAGAACTGCGGCGAGGTCCGAGCAAACGGATCATATCCAATACCGGTCGCATCACCGGGCTATCGCCAATCAGCAAGCGCCGCCATGGTTCGACCGCGGGGGGCACCGGTGGCCGAACTCCGGCGGCCAACAACATGGCCTTTTCCCCGCTTTCCACATAATCGCCCGCCCCCAAGCGCAAGCAGCGAACCGCCTCCCCTACGTTGTGTCCTACGAAAATCACCGATAGATCCCGGCGGAGCGACAAGGCTGCCGTCAGCCAAGCCTCCGGACTCATTCCCTCAATCGGCAATGCAACGATGGCCACGCGGTAGGCGGTTCGCTCGAGGGCTTGCAGGCTTTGGCGAGCAGACGCCGTCGCTTCCACTTCCTGGAACGGCGGGGGAGACGCGGGGGGATGCAAATACAGATGGCGCATGCTCGCTAAAAAGATAATCGGCCCCGCAGCGATGGCGCGACATATCGGATTGTCCCGATAGAGATAAGTTGATCATGCTGCGCCGAACTTTGCCGGTATCGATCTTAACTGCGATTGCTGTATTCGCCCAAAAACAACCCGTTCCGGGAGCGACCGAACTCTCCGCCGATGGCCTCAAGAAACTCCTCGACAAAAAAGTGAAGCTCTTCTTCCTCAATGTGCGGTAACCAAAGGAGATCGAAGAGCTGGGCACCATTGATGGTTACGTAAACATACCCATGAGCCAGCTTGAGGCGAGACTCCAGGAGATTCCCAAAGACGCTCTGCTGGTCGCTGGTTGAAACCGCGGAGGCCGCGCCCGGAGGGCTGCGGAAATCGTGGCCAGGAATGGTTTCAAGCAGGTTAGCTTCATGGGACTCGAAGAGCACAAGAAAAAAGGCTACAAGTTGGTCTACCCGGCGGGGATGAAGGAGCAGGGGATGAGAAGGATTAGCCCTATACTGTAGGAATCGCTCATGGCACAGCTTCACTACCTCAGGGTAGGCATAATCCTCGCTTCGTGTTCGCTGATAGCGAGTGCCAGCCCCGCCGACCCTAAACGCGCCCAGAAAGCCTACGAGCTAGGGCGTGAGGCCGCTGCCAAGAATCGCTTTGCCGAGGCCTTGGAATCGCTAACCACCGCCATTCTATACGCCCCAGAGCTTGCCGATGCCTATCGAGAGCGCGGGAAAGTATTCCTCCTCCTGAAAGATACCGTTCGCGGTTCGGCCGACTTCCGCGAGGCGGTCCGCCTACAACCGGCCGACGGCGAATCGTTCCAAGCCCTCGGCACCCTGGAACTCGCCGCGGAACATTGGCCTCTAGCCGTTGCTGCCTTCACCAGTACCCTCGAAGCGGGCACCCTCACGGCCGCCGCCTACAACGGACGCGCTCGGGCTCGCGTCCAACTGAAACAATACACCGAGGCCATCGCCGATTTCACCGCCGGCATTCGGCTCCGTCTCGACGATCCGCTGCCCTACTTCGAGCGCGGCAAGGCCGCTTCCCAACTCGAACGCTGGCGCGATGCGATCGACGACTTCAACCGCTGCATCGACTTTCGCCCCGACTGGGCCGAGGCCTACACGGAGCGCGGTTTCGCCCACGGACAAATGGGCTTATTCTCCAACTCGGTCAACGACCTTTCTCAGAGCCTCCAGCGGCAGCCAAATTCGGCCCGGGCCCTTTTCCTGCGTGGAGAGGCCCGTAAACGCCTCAATCAATGGGATGCCTCAGTGGAAGACCTTACCGCTGCCATCGCGCTCTCGCCCAACGACTCCAACTTGCGCATGGCCCGTTCCGGAGCGCTGGTTCAACTCGGACGACTCGAAGAGTCGCTCAAAGACAGGAGCGAAGCGATCCGCCTCAAACCCGACAACCCCCTCGCTTACATCGCCCGCGGCGGATCCTATCATCTGCTTGACCGCCATGCCGAAGGAATTGCCGATCGCTCCAAGGCCATCGAACTCGCCCCGCTCCTCCCCGAAGCCTG
>JBBRIO010000013.1:0-24291 GCA_038220855.1 Bryobacterales bacterium
CTACAGCTCCGCCCGAATACGGCGCGATTCCGCGCACAAAAGAATAGTTGCCCTTAGGGTTGGCGACAAGCATGAACCCTATTCTAGCCCTATCGATTCGGCTACCATCAAGAGTGGCCTACTTCGACCATAACGCGACCACCCCAATCGCCCCCGACGTCCTCGCCGCACTCGTTCCAGTGCTGTCGGAATCCTACGGCAACGCCTCCAGCATCCATCAGCATGGCCAGCGCGCCAAACAACTCCTCGAAACCGCCCGCCGCCAACTCGCCGCCCGCCTCGGCTGCTCTCCCAAAGAAATCGTCTTCACGAGCGGCGGAACTGAATCCAACAACCTCGCCCTCGCCGGCTCCTACCGCCACATCATCACCTCCTCGCTCGAACATCCCGCCGTCGCCCAACCTCTCGCCCGTCACCCCAACCTCACCGTCCTGCAGCCGAACGCGGACGGTCTGATAACCCCCGCCGCCCTGCAAGCCGCCCTCCGCCCAGAGACCGGCCTCGTCTCCATCATGCACGCCAACAACGAGCTCGGCACCCTCCAACCGATCGCCGAACTTGCCGCCCTCGCCCATGACGCTGGAGCCCTCTTCCACTCCGACGGCGTCCAGGTCCCCGGCCGCCTCCCCCTGAATCTCAACGCTCTCGGCGTCGACCTCTACTCCCTCAGCGGCCATAAAATGTACGCCCCCAAAGGCATCGGTGCCCTCTACGTCCGCCCCGGCGTCGAACTCCAGCCGCAGCTCTTCGGCGGCCGCCACGAATCCGGCCGTCGCGCCGGAACCGAAAACATCCCCGGCATCGTCGCTCTCGGCACCGCCGCCGCCCGGCCCCTCAGTAGTCTCACCGCCCTCCGCGATCGCCTCGAATCCGGCCTCCTCGCCGCCGTCCCCGACTCGATCGTCAACTGCGCTGCCGCCCCCCGCCTGCCGAATACCACCAACATTCGCTTCGCCGGCCTGGAAGGCGAAGCGCTCGTCATCGGCCTCGACCTCCGCGGCTTCTCCGTCTCCTCCGGAGCCGCCTGCTCCTCCGGCGCTGTCGAACCGTCTCCAGCCCTCTTAGCCATCGGCCTAACTCGTGAGCAAGCTAAGAGTTGCATCCGTTTCTCTCTAGGAGAATCGAATACCCCATATGAGGTAGATTCGCTCATCGCCGCCGTCGCCGCCTCCGTCGCCCATCTCCGTAAACTCTCTCCCACTTATGTCTAATGGACTCATTGCTGTCGCCATGTCCGGTGGTGTCGATTCCTCCGCCGTCGCCGCCCTCCTGAAAAAGGAAGGCCAACCCATCGTCGGAATGACGATGCAGCTTTGGAATCAACGCCGTCTGCCCGAACTCTCAACTGAAACTTCAAGTGGCCGCTGCTGCTCCATCGACGACGTCTACGACGCCCGCTACGTCTCCCAATTCCTCGGGATTCCGTACTACGTCGTCAACTTCGAAGATCAGTTTGAACAACACGTTGTGCGTCCTTTCGTCGACGATTACTTGAACGGTCGCACTCCGATCCCCTGCACCCTGTGCAACAACTTCATCAAGTTCGAAACCTTCCTCGAAATGGCTTCCGGCATCGGCGCTGAAAAGATCGCCACCGGCCACTACGCCCGCGTCTCCTTCGACGAACCCACCGGTCGCTACCAACTTCGCCGCGCCGTCGACGCGACTAAGGACCAAACCTATTTTCTCCTCGGACTCACCCAAGCCCAGCTTTCTAAAACACTTTTCCCGCTCGGCCACATGTTGAAAACCGAGACCCGCGAACTCGCCCGCGAAGCCGGCCTCCCCGTCGCCGAGAAACAGGATTCGCAGGAAATCTGCTTCGTCCCCAACGGCGACTACGCCGCCTTCATCGCCGCCTACGCCGCCGAACAAGGCATCGCCCTCCCGGAGGCTGGAGGCGACATCGTCTCCCAAGCGGGCGAGGTCCTCGGCCGGCACGCGGGTTTTCACAACTACACCGTCGGTCAACGCCGCGGCCTCGGCGTCGCCGCCCCGGAACCCCTCTACGTCATCGCGACCGAACCTGCCTCCAACCGGGTCACCGTCGGCAGTCCCGCCGATCTCTTGACCACACGCCTCTCGATCCGCGACATGAACTGGATCTCCATCGCCGCGCCCTCGGATCCCATCCGCGCCCAAGTCCGCATCCGCAATCGCCACATCCCGGCCCCCGCCACGCTCACGCTGAAAGACGGCCTCGTCGAGGTCGAGTTCGACCAGCCCCAGCGCGCCGTCACCCCCGGCCAAGGTGCCGCCGTTTACGACGGCGACCTCGTCCTCGGAGGCGGGTGGATTGCGTAGCCACCGGCGCAACCTCGCCGAATATTGGCTCGTCCGCATCCTCCTCGCCACGGTCGCCTTCGGACCCACCCGTTTCCTCGGCACCCTCTACGCCAATATCCTCGATCTCGCCGTCCCCAAACTCCGCCGCGTCGCCCTCCGGAATTGCGAAATCGCCGGCATCGGCCCCCGCGTCGTCGACGGCGTCTTCCGCTCCATCGGCCGCCTCCTCGTCTGCTTCGCCCGCTTCCCGCGCATCAATAAGTCCAATGTTCACGATTGGATCCGTTATGAAGGTTTCGAGCATTATGAAGCAGCCAAAGCCCACGGCAAGGGGGTCCTCTTCGCTACCCTCCACCTCGGCAACTGGGAACTCTCCGCCTATGCTCATGCCCTCATGACCGAGCCCATGCACATCGTCGTCCGCCCCCTCGATAACCCGCTTCTGGACGCCTTCGTCCACGCCCGCCGCGCGGGAAGTGGCAACATCATTATCGGCAAAGCCGACGGCATCCGGCCTATCTTCCGCGCCCTGGCTGCCAACCAACCCGTTGGCATCCTCGTCGATCAAAACGTCGGACTCGATGAAGGGCTCTTCGTCAATTTCTTTGGGCGCAAGGCCTGCGTCAGTCCCGCCTTCGCTAAACTCGCCGCCCGCACCGGGGCCACCGTCCTCCCCGGCTACGCCGTCTGGTCGCCCGGGGAAGGGAAGTACATCCTGAAGTTCGATGCTCCCGTCGGTATAACCGGCAACACCCTCATTGATACCCAGCGCATTCAAAACGCTCTTGAAGCGGCCATTCGCGCCTACCCCGACCAATGGCTCTGGATCCACCGCCGCTGGAAAACCCGTCCCCACGGCGAACCTCCCATTTACTACTGAGCCGAAACGCGATAAAGTTTACGCGTCTTGCAGCGAGGTGAATGAGACGAAGTTTATCAAGATTGGATTAGCTGGCCTGGCCAGCGTGGCGTTGGTCGCCGCGTATTTTGTGTTACGTCCCCCGCAGTCGGCGCCGCCGCGCGAACTGCGGGTCTCGATGACCCCAGAAGTGATCGCCCGCGGTAAGTTTATTTACAACGTCGCCGGTGATTGTGATTCCTGCCATGGCGAACGGGATTTCAGCAAATTCGGAGGACCGGTGCTCCTCAGCGGTTCCGGCTTCCTCTTCCCGCCGGAACTCGGCCTGCCCGGCAAAGTGGTTGCGTCCAACATCACGATGGACGAGGAAACCGGCATCGGAGCCTGGACCGATGGCGAAAAACTGCGCGCCATTCGCGAAGGCATCGGCCGCGACGGCCGCGCCCTCTTCCCGATGATGCCTTACGAAAGCTTCCGCCACATGAGTGACGCCGACGCCGAAGCCCTCGTCGCCTATCTCAACACCTTACCCGCCGTACCCTCCAAGCGCCCCCTCACCAAACTCTACTTTCCGGTGTCGATCCTGATCAAAAGTGCCCCCCGGCCCGTCACTGCTCCCGTCACGGCGCCCCCGGATTTGGGCAAGTACCTCGTAACGATCGGCGGCTGTATCGGCTGCCATTCGCAGGAAGATCGCGGGGCGCTCGTGGACGGAAAACAGTACTCCGGCGGTCGAGTCTTTAGGATCGGAGCGCACAAAGTCGTCTCTTCCAATATCACCCCGGACGTCGAAACAGGTATCGGTCGCTGGACCGAGGCTGCTTTCGTGAAGCGGTTTCACGACTACCGCGAGTACGAAACCACCCCGCTGCCCGCCGCCACCCGGAAGAACTTCACCTTAATGCCTTGGTTGAACTTTTCGAAGTACTCGCCTGAAGAATTAGGGGCTATCTATCGCTATCTCCGCCAACAAAAACCGATCCCGAACAAGGTCACGGCCCACCCGGAATCCTAACGCCCACCCGCAACGTCCAGAATACTCCCCGTCGTGTAAGACGCCTCTGCCGATAAAAGCCAAAGGATAGCCGCAGCGACCTCCTCGGCCTCTCCTCCGCGCTGCATCGGCACCAGCGTCTTCACCCGGTCCACCCGTCCGGCCTCGCCGCCTTTGGCGTGGAACCCGGTGTAGATGAAACCAGGCCGCACGGCATTCACCCGAATGCCTTCCTCCGCCACCTCTTTCGCCAGCCCGATCGTGAACGTCTCCAAAGCCCCCTTGCTCGCCGCGTAGTCCACGTACTCCCCCGGCGATCCATACTTGGCCGCTCCGGAGGACACGTTCACAATCGCCCCGCCCCGGCCACCCTGCCGCGTCGACATCCGCTTCACCGCCTCACGCGCGCACACCATCGGCCCCACCACATTCACTGCCATCATCCGCCCCATCCGCGCCGCTCCCATCGCCTCCAACCGCATCTGGCTTTCGAGCGTAGCCGCGTTATTCACGAGCGCCGCCACTGAACCCAACTCGCTATCCACCCGCCGAAAAAGCGCTTCCACCTCCCCCTCCACGCTAACGTCCGCCTGCATCGCCACCGCGCACCCGCCAGCCCTCGTGATCTCCCGTACCACCTCAGCGGCGGCCTCCCGCCCCTCCCGATAATTCACGCAAACCCAATAGCCACGGCTCGCCGCCAACTTCGCCGTCGCCGCGCCAATCCCGCGACCCCCTCCCGTCACGATCAGTACCGGGCCCTCGCTCATACCACCAGTCGAGCTGTCCGTTTTTCGGCCTGTCTCGCCAACTCGGGCTCGGTCTCCCGCAGCGCCAATGCCGCCTCGCGGAACGTGGCCACAATCATCGGAATCTCTTCAGCGTCCAGCGTCACAGTGTCGATCCAACGGCACGCCTGCCGCAAAATCTCCGCCGCAAAAATAAGGTCGCCCCGGCGCGCAAAGTAGGCCGCATACACCCCCAATTCGGCCACCGCCCGCGAACCATACTCATATTGAATCGCCCGGTCCTGCAAAAGGCTGGCCAGTTCCACCGCCCAGCCGTGCAGCGTAGCCGGGGCCACCAGTTCACCGCAATACCACGCCACCTGCTGCAGCCCTCGCGCGTACGCCTGCCGGACCTCTTCCCGAGGCGTTTCCACCGCCAAACGCCGAAGATCATCCACCTGCTCCCGAGCCGGCGGCAGCTCCTGCAACTGGGCGTGGGCCGTCGCCGCGTTCGCCAGCGCCATCGCATACAACGCCGAAAACGCCGGACGCTCCGGCCAACTGCGGCTAAACGTCCGCAAATTATCCAGATAGATCGGGATAGATTTCAAGTACCCGCGCCGCGCCAGCAGCGTCACCATCTCAAAATTTGCCTGCGCATTCCAATACTGCACCCCCTCCGACCGCGGGAACTGGCTCGCAATCACTTCCCGCTCCTCTTGGCAGCGAAAGGTTTGGGGAAGCAAATCCCGGCTTCCGTACGCCGCCGTCAAGTGGCACAGCGATCGCGCCCACGCCGTCGCAATCGGTTCGCTATCTGGATAGGCGTGACGGGCCAGTTCCCCCGCCTCCCAGCACAAGTCGATCAATGCCCGAGTCTTCTCGCCCTCCGCCGTACCTTCCGGTTGCAGCATAAGTAAAGACGCGGCCCCTTCGGCGCAGGCAATGGCCGTGGGCAGGCTTCCCACCTGCTTCATCAGCGCCCGCAGTGCCGCCGCGGATGCGGTTTGGTCGGAGAGGTCGGGCAACTGAATCATGCGCTGGGTTAGCCTATCACAGGTTTCAATTGGAAACTTGGTCAGGTATTTGCCCGAGGGACTTAGAGCGCGCGATCGCCTATTCTGCCGTTATGGGTATCATTGGCTTCTATCTGGCGGCGGCTTTGCTCTCGGTGCAACAAGACCAAGCCCCTTTACGCACTGGCTGTGAGGATGGCGATGAACTCCTCACGCGCGTGCCGGCCGGGACGCCCGTAGCCATCCGCTTTGCCATCAACGGTTGCTACGCCGTCCGCGTCGGCGAACTCTCCGGCTTCCTCCCCGCCGCCGCGCTGGCCGGCCTTGATGCCTGGGAGGCCGAACGGCGTCAAGCCCGCGCTCTTGATACCCCGGTGGGCGCAGCACCCGTCAACCTGACCCCCGGCGCGAGCCCTCCCACCCAGGCCTCGCAACTCCTCACCGCCAACCGCCCGGCCGAGGCCTTAACCCTGCTCGAACGCGCTTTGGCCCAATCCCCCCGCGATGCCGGCTTACTCGGCATGGCCGGTTTGGCCGCCTGGCGCGCGAACCGAACCGCCCAAGCCATCGGCTATTGGAAGGACGCTCAAGCTCTCCGGCCAGACCCCGGCGTTGCCGCGCTCCTCGCCAAAGCCGAGCGCGAAGCATCCGCCGACCAAGACACCCAGACTCTGGAATCCACCCGCTTCTCGCTCCGCTATGAGCCCAAGGTGATGAGTACCCAGGTCGCCCGCAGCCTCTCCGCCGTCCTCGAACAGGAACTAACCCGCATCTCGGTCGATCTTGGCTGCCAAACCGCCGAGCGCCTTTCAGCCACCGCCCAGAGCCGCCAGGCCTACCTCCAGGCGACTGGCGCCGCCGAATGGAGCGGAGGCCAGTTCGACGGCCGGATCCGCGTCGCTGTCATTGAGGACGGCGGCGCCGGAGCGGAAACGCGGAAACGCTTCGCCCACGAACTGGTCCACGCCTGCTTGGCCGGCACCGGCCATTGGCCCGCGTGGCTCCATGAGGGCCTGGCCCAACGCCTGTCCGGAGAGACGTTGTCCCCGGAAGCGCGCGCCGAAGTCAGAGCCGCCGCTCAAAGCGGGGCCTTGCCGCCCTTGAGCCAAATGAACCAAAACTGGTCCCGTCTCAGCGCCGATCACGCCCGATTAGCCTACGCCTCGGCGCTGTATGCCGTCGAACTCTTCTACCTCCATCACAAGGAATTTGGCATCCGTACGCTCATCCGCAACCCGGAGTTTCTCGACCGCATTGCCGCCGATATCGACCAACGAATGCGCACCTAGCGCTTGGTTGCAGAAGTCCATGTCCTCTCCTTTACCGTCCTAAGTCACCGACAGCACCGAACCGCGCGCCAGCGCCCATCCACGCCATTTCCGCGTCCCGCCCTCAGCACCGAACCGCGCGCGCCAGCAAGCAGACCATTGCCCTGCCAGCACCTATCCACGTCATTGCCGCCGCCCCCTCAGCACCGAACCGCGCGCGCCAGCAAGCGGACCATTGCCCGGCTCGCACCCATCCACGCCGTTTCCGCCCCCCGCCCGCCAGCCAGCGGACTCTAATCACGGCCGGACTTTTGCAAGGAAGCACCTAACGCTGCCGCATCGCTTTATGAATCTTCTTCCACCGCTCCTTCTCGGCCCGCGCCGCGTTCGGGTTCTCTTTGCGTACCGCATAGGCCTGCTCTCGGCGAAGCTTCTGAAAACTCGCCAGCCGCTCCGGTGCCACCTGATCCCGCACCGCGCAGCCCGGCTCATCCTGGTGCTGGCAGTCCCGATACCGGCAGGCCGCGCCGTTAATGTCCGCAAAGGCATCCTCCACCGCCGCCGCGCTGGCATCCAACGCCAACTCCCGCAGCCCTGGCATATCCAGCACCCACCAACCAAATTCCAGCGCAATCAACCGCCGCGCCGTCGTCACATGCCGCCCCGGCACTACCCCCGTCGCCTGTAACTCCCGGCCCAGCAACCGATTCACAATCGTCGACTTGCCCACTCCACTCGAGCCAAACAACGCCGCCGTCTCCCCTGGCTTAACGTGCTCACACAACGCCCCCAAATTCCCGTGCAGCGCACTCACCGCCACCACCGGCACGTCCAATGCCAACGCCGGAATCTCCGCCCGCAGGTCCGCCTTGTTCAGCACCACCACCGGCCGCGCGCCCGACTGCCGCGCCTGCACGAGATACCGGTCCAACCGGTTCGGATTAAAATCCGCATCCAAGCCGCAAACCAGAAACGCGACGTCGATATTCGCCGCCAGCACCTGAGTGCCCCCGCCCGGATCCGTCCGCGTAAAGCAACTCGTCCGCGGTTCAATTGCCGTGATCAGCGGCGGGTCCGTCGGCGTCACGGTGACCCAGTCACCCACCGCCGGAATCTCTTCTAAAAACCGCAAACGGCCCGTCAATTGGGCGATCTGTTCGCCGACGGTCGATGCGATCGTAAATAACTCATGGGCCTGCGATAAGACGCGGGCGCGTTCCAATGAAGACATGGGGGTTCGTTCCTTCTTAAGGGTTGAAGGCTGCGGGGCAAAAAGCCGCTATTAACGAACTACAATCGGAGCGAATGTTACCAACCCGTCATTGTACGATAAAATCATAAAGATGCTTACCCGTGCCGTGGCGGCGGAGAGTGGCCTTAGCCTAACGAGAACCGATTTGGTGCACGCCTTGCGGTTGATGCAAACTTCGCGACGTATCGACGATCGTGAGGTGCTAATGAAGCGCCAGAACCGGATCTATTTCCAGATCTCCGGCGCCGGCCACGAAGCCATTCAAATCGCGGCCGGCATGGCCCTGCGGCCCGGCCACGACTGGTTCTACCCCTATTACCGCGACCGCGCCCTAGCCCTCTCCCTCGGCATCACCCCGCACATGATGATGCTCCAAGCCGTCGGCTCGGCCGAGGACACCCAGAGCGGCGGCCGCCAAATGCCGTCTCACTGGTCGTCACCCGATTTGCACATCGTCTCCGCGTCCTCCTGCACCGGATCCCAATACGTCCAGGCGGTCGGTTGCGCCCACGCCGGCCGTCTACTCGACCCTACCTCCGATGAAGTTACCCTCGTCACCTCCGGCGAAGGAGCCTCGAGCGAAGGCGAGTTCTGGGAGGCGCTCAACGGAGCCTGCCTCGGCAAACTGCCCGTCATCTTCCTCATCCAGGACAACCACTACGCCATCTCCGTCCCCGTCGAAGCCCAAACCCCCGGCGGCAATCTCTCCAAACTCCTCTCGGGCTACGCCGATCACCTCAAGATCATGGAAATCGATGGCACCGACTTCCGCACTAGCTTCGCCGCCATGACCGACGCCGTCTCCCATTGCCGCGCCGGTTCCGGCCCCGTGCTCGTCCATGCCCACTGTATTCGGCCCTATTCCCACTCCCTCTCCGACGACGAGCGCTTCTACAAATCCGACGCCGAACGCGCCGCGGAAGCCGAACGCGACCCTCTCATCTTGTTCCCCCGGGCCCTCTTACACGAAGGCCTCATCACCGAACGCGAACTCTCCGAACTCATGCAGGAGGTCGACCGCGAGGTTCAGGACGCCGCCGACTACTCCTTACAAGCGCCGCCCCCCGCCAAACAGTCGGCCCTCCAGTTCCTCTATTCGCCCAAAGTCGACCCGACCTCTGCCTCCTTCTCTCGCGAACCCGTCTTCACCGGCGAACCCCGCACAATGGTCGATTCCATCACCTTGACGCTCGCTGAAGAACTCCAAGCCAATCCCCGCGTCGTCGTCTTTGGCGAAGATGTGGCCGACTGCTCCCGCCCCGCCCTTCTGCCCGAAGTGAAGGGTAAAGGGGGCGTCTTCAAAACCACCCAGGGCCTCCAGCGCCAGTTCGGCTCTGACCGCGTCTTCAATACCCCGATCGCCGAAGCCGGCATCGTCGGCCGCGCCATCGGCATGGCCACCCGCGGCATGAAACCCGTCGCCGAAATTCAATTCTTCGATTACATCTGGCCCGCCATGATGCAATTGCGCGACGAACTACCGGTCTTGCGCTGGCGGTCCAACAACGGCTTCGCCTGCCCCGCCGTCATCCGCGTGCCGATCGGCGGCTATCTCACCGGCGGCTCCATCTATCACAGCCAGAGCGGGGAAGTCGCTTTCACCCACATTCCCGGCCTCCGCGTCGTCTTCCCCTCCAATGCGCTCGACGCGGTCGGCCTCCTGCGCACCGCCATCCGTTGCGACGATCCCGTCCTCTTCCTCGAACATAAAAAACTCTACCGTGAGCCCTACAACCGCTCTCCGCATCCCGGCGCGGATTTCATGATCCCCTTCGGCCAAGCCCGTATCACCCGGCGCGGCGACAAACTCACCGTCGTTACCTACGGTGCCGTCGTCGAAAAGGCCCTCCGAGCCGCCACCGAAATCGGAGAATCGATCGAGGTGATCGATCTCCGCTCGCTCGCGCCCTATGACTGGGAGACCATCGCAGCGTCCGTCAAGAAGACCAGCCGTGTTCTCATCGCCCACGAAGATGTCTTGAGCTGGGGCTACGGTGCCGAAATCGCCGCTCGCATCGCCGACGAACTCTTCGGCCACCTCGACGCCCCCGTCAAACGCATCGGTGCGCTCGATACCTGGGTCGGTTACAGTCCGAATTTAGAAGACGCTATTTTGCCTCAGGTCGATGACTTAGTCCGAGCGATGCGAAGCCTATTGGCTTATTAGCAGTTCTTACTTAACTTATCTTTACATCGGGGCCTGCAAACCTAGGGAGCGGACTGGGTGCACGAGCGGATGCGTCTTCTGCCCATTGCCCTCGTATTCGCCGCCAGCCTCTCTGGCCAGCTTCTGACAAACGAGGATCAAAACAAGGTCTCCTCCGGCAATCTGTTCGTCTCCCCGCCGTCAAACTCCTGCCGAACGGCAATCTGATCCGGATGGAAGCCACCGTCAACAACGCCTTTCCCGGTGCCGTCGGCACGGGTGGGGCCGGCCTGTTGGAAGAGTTGGATTGGACGGGCCGAGTCGTCTGGACTTACACCCTCTCGAATGATCGGTATCTCCATCACCACGACTTTCAGGTGTTACCCAACGGTAATCTCCTCCTAATTGCCTGGGAAAGAAAACTACCGGAACAAGCTAGGGCCGCCGGTCGGGATCCCGCCAAAACTGCCCCCGAAGGCATTTGGTCCGAGGCCATCTTGGAGGTGCGGCCCACGCGTCCGGCCGGCGGGGAGATCGTCGGGGAGTGGCACATTTGGGACCATCTCGTCCAGGACTATGACGCAACCAAAGCCAACTTCGGCGCCGTCCCCAGCAACGTCGGCAAGCTCGATTTGAACTTCATCGGGGCCGGCCAGAGCCCATCCGCCAACCCCAACTGGTTACACCTCAATTCCCTCGACTATCAAGCCGGGCGGGATGAAATCCTGATGGGTTCACTCCTCTTGAGCGAGATCCGGGTCATCCCCCACGGCCCTGGCCGCAGCGGCGATTTCCTCTATCGGTGGGGCAATGCCCAGGTCTACCGTCACGGCTCCGCCGCCGACCAAAAACTCTTCTTTCAACACCACGCGCAATGGATTCCCGACGGCCACCCCGGCGCGGGTCATGTTCTGATTCTCAACAATGGCGTCGACCGCGGCTAATCCTCCGCCGACGAAATCGAAGTCCCGGCCGAGTACGCCCGCTCCGACCGGCAAGCTTTCGGCCTCGGTGCACCCGTCCAAACCTTCGACCAACAAATGGGCTCAACATTCTATTACTTGGTCGCCGGCAGCGTGCAGCCTATGCCGAACGGCAATACTCTCATCGGCCTCTCCAACGCCGCCCGGGTTGTCGCAGTCACGCCCGAAGGCGAAATCGCATGGGACATGGGCCTCTCTACCGGTGATCCACGCCGCCTCGCGCCAGCCCGGCATCATGGCTCCGAATTCCCTCATCAAGCTTTCCGGCAAGGATGGGGCATGGTCGATCACTGACTCCACCGGAGCCCGCTTCTCGCTCACCGGCCAGGGCATATTAGCCTTGCCGTCCAACTTGGCCGTCGGCCCCGCCCGCGTCACGGGAGTAACGGAATGCATCGACGTCCGCGTCGACCGCGTCGCCCCCGGAGTTTTCAGCGCTACCGGCGACGGCAAAGGTGGGGGGCTGGTCCTGGCCGTGGTGGGAACAGCCCTGCGCCCCGCCTGGCAACTCGTTGCCTGGGATGTAGAACACGAAAGTCTGTCCTTGATCGCCTATGGCAGCGGCCTCTGCAGCGGCACCGCCACCCTAGCCGGAGAACCCATCGCCGTCAACGGCGTTAGCCTCGCCGGCTGGCAAACAGCGGGCAAACCGAACTGGTCCTCAGCTCCGGCGGCGAACGAGCTAACCCGGTGACGGTCTGGCTGGATTAGAACTCCAAATTCAGCGAGAACCGAAAAGCGCGGCCATCGTTCAGCGTATTGGTAATCTTGCCAAACGCCGGATTCGACAGGTCCGCCACCGGCTCGGCAAACTGAGGCGTATTCAACGCATTCAGCGATTCGGCCCGAAACGAAAGCCCCCGCTCGTGCGGCAATACAAACCGCCGCTCTACGCTCGCATTCAAGTTCCGGTAACCAGCCCGCAGGAACACATTCGAACCCAAATTGCCCCGTCGATCCGCCGGACTCAAGTAAGCAAACGCCGACCGCGGTAGCAGTCCCGTCGCTAAGTCCGGGTGGCTAATCGTCCGGCCCAAAATGGAAGGGTCCACCAGATTCGGCCGGTCGCCGGTTACCCCATCCACGTTCCCAAATCCCGGGCCGTCCGACCCCGTCACGATCGTGAACGGAATCCCCGATTTGGCCACGAACACCGACGACACCCGCCATTGCCGCAGCAGCAGATGGTGAAACGGCACCGCGTAGGATAACCGCGTCAAAAACGCATGCGACTGATGGAAACTACTCAACCCTCGCAAATCCGCCGTCACGTTCGTCGCCATCTGCGCATGGCCCTGGTTGGAGTCGTCCCCGGCCGCGATGTTTACGAACGTGGCTCCCGTATCGATCGCCTTCGAAAACCAGTACGAAGACTCTACCGTCATCCCCCGCTTCGCCGCCAACGAGTAAGTCACTTTCGCCGCGTCATAGTAAGCCCGCGCCGAATTGTTAATCTCGCGAAAGTCAAAATAACGCGAGTCCGGCCGCCGGTCGTTAATGGTCGCCGTCGTCTGCGCCGCCCCCGCCACCCGCTCCGCCCGATTCAGATACTGCATGTAGAGTAACTTCCACGTCCGGCTCCCCACGTAAGCCGCCTCCACTTTGCCCACCGCCGTCGGCAGCGGCAACTGCCACGAAAAGCTATATTGATGCGCGTAAGGCGTCCGTAAAGTCTCCGGATACGTAAACACCGTCGCCCGCGCTTTCGGATCAAAAACCACCCCTTGGAGTAAGTTCAGCAACGGCGGAGCCTGAGCTTCAACTTTCTGAAAGCTCGGCGGATTCCACCGCAATTGCTGCAACGTCGCCGGGAATATGTCACCATATTGCGTCGAGTAAGAAACACGAAATCGCCGCCACGCGATACCAACGTTCGGAGCAAAGTTATTGCAGTCGCACCGGAACGGAATCACCGTCAACTGGTTCACCTCTGATATCCCCGTCTGCGGCTGATATCTCATTCCAACCGTAACCGTCAGCCCCTTCGAGATGCGCCAAACATCCTGGATAAACGCATTGGGTTCGTTCCGTCGAAACCCCCGATGCAGCTCCCCCAGTCCAAATGAATACCGGCTTACTTGCCCCAACCGGAAGTTCGTCACCGCATCCCGCCCGAAATCGTTCCGGAAGTAAATGTTGCCCCGATTCGACGACGTCTCCCGCCCATTGAACTGCAACCGGGCAAACTCCCCCCCGGCTGAAAACGTATGCCGCTCGAACTGATGTTGGAAGCGAGTCGAAACCCGGTACCGATTCTGCACCCGATCCACCGGAATCGAAGAGCCCGGCCCTAATTTGTCGTACACCGTGCCGACCTGCACCTGCGGCCCCACCGCATTCGGCTCGGCCACCAACAGCGTCCGATTCCGAGTAAACGCCGCCGTCGAATCAATCGTCGTCTTGGCGCTACGAATGTAAGTCCAAGTCAGCCGCCCATCGTGCGACTTAGTCGTCGTATCCGGATTCTGCCCCGCGATCAACTGAAAAGCGTCCACCTGCTGATTCGTCCACGTATGCCGGCCGGAAAATCGATGCTTCCCCAGCGTCTGATCCAAGCGCGCCGTCGTCGATGTCGTATCGATCGACTGCGGAGCATTCGAATTCAATGCCCGTGCCTCAATATCGGGCCGATTGGGCGCCAACGCCGGCCAAGCCCGAAAGAACCGGTTGATCACGGCGCAAACCGCCGCATCCGTCGCCAAACAGGACCGCTCCGCCGCCAGCGGGACCAGCACATTGCCGTTCACAAAGCCGCTCCGCGTATCGTGCGCGCCTTCCAAAGCCACGATCGCCCCCCGCCAAACCGGCACCGCTATCCGACCGGAAACAACGTTCTGCCGAGCCGGCAACACATCGCCAACCTGGAAAAAACTTCGCGCCGCCAACGCCGAATTCGCGTGCGTCCACTGTAAATTTCCGTGGACCGCCTTCGGGCGTCGCGCCGGAACCAAATGCAGCGCCGCCGACGGCGTCAACCCAAACTCCGCCCCGAAATACGTCAACGCCGACGTGAACTCCGTGATCGCCGTCGCCGTCGTCCCCAACCGAATATTCGCCTCTTTCTGCGCGTTATTGTCGAGCGCCGTGATGAACACGTTCTCATTCCGACGCGCTTCGCCCGCCTGCACGTCGACCTTCCCCAGAATATTAGTCTGCTGGCCGAACATCCCGCCGGCCATCAGCCCGAAGAAAATCAGCCGCATCTACCCCAGGCCCTTAACTTTCCAGCCCGTCCGATAAGGCCGCTTCAAATACTGATTCGCCTCTTTCACATTCTTAAACCGCAGCCGCGCCGAGTCCCACTCCAGCGTCGTTTTCGGAAAGCGCGTCGCCACGCTACCCAGCAGCACCGTCTCACTCAAAGGGCCCGAGTAATCGAACGAAGTCGAGGTCTTCGTCTTCCCCTGAATAGCCTCGACGAACTCGTGATAATGGTCCTTCCGCTTGAACTCCGGGAACTTGAAATCTACAAACGCCGTCTTCGGATGCAGCGAAGGCATCGAAAAATGCGGAATGTACAGGACGCCCTTCGTGCCAATCACGATCGACCCCGTGCCCGACATTCGGCTGTCCTCAACCAGGTCCAGAATCTCCTGCGCGGGTTTCTCGTCCCCGTCGTACCAAGTCACCCTCACCGGCTTGCCCGCCTCGCTATACTGCGTCGCCGGGAAGGTGTACTTCACAATCGCATTCACGGCCCAGCTGTTCTGATTCGGTGCCGGCCCTTCGCTTCGTACCGTCGACGGCGCAGTCAGCCCCAGCGCCCCAAAAACCGGGTCGTAGACATGGCAGCCCATGTCGCCAAACGTTCCGGTGCCGAACTCCAACCGCTTGCGCCAATTGCCCGGGTGGCAGTAATCCTTGATGTAGCTCTCCATCCGGCCCACCCCAACCCACGAATCCCAATCAAGGCTTGCCGGAATCGGGTCGGTCTGATCCGGCCGTGGCGCCGTATCGCCCCACTTTTTGTTCGACCACGCGTGAACCTCTTTCACCTTTCCAATCGCGCCCTGATGAACCAGTTCCACCGCAATCTGATACTCCGCGTACGAGTGAATCTGAATGCCCATCTGCGTCACCCGTTTGTGCGCGGCGGCATACTTGGTCACCTGCCGGGCCTCGTGTACGTGCGACGTCAACGGCTTCTGGCAATAAACATCCAGGCCCCGCCGCATCGCCGCCATCGTCTGCGGCGCATGCATATGGTCCGGCGTCCCCACGCAAATCGCGTCCAAATTCTTGTAGTTCGTATCCAACATCTTGCGCCAGTCTTGATGGAGCGCGGCCTTCGGGTACGTTTTCTGAACTCGGCCCGTCCGTTCCTTGTCGACTTCAGCGACGCAGATAAGTTCAACGTTAGGGTGCGTGGCGATGCCATGCAGAGTGGCCCAAGCCATGCCTTCCGCGCCCATGGAGGCAAGTCGGACGCGATCGCTCGGCGGAGCCGAAAGCAAATTCTTCAGGAAAAATGGAGCAGCGAGAGCAGCGCGGCGAGTGAAGGTAGACATTCCTTCATCTACTGTAACGTGACTGTCACTGTCCCCGAAAGATCTCGTTTTCCGCCACCGCAATCAACCGCGCGCCCGCCGCCGCCCCCAATCCGCGATTCGCCTTCACGAACCCCGCCGTCAGAGTAAACCGGACCTGCCGAGTCGATTTTCGATTGCGAACCACGCTATACGATTCGGCCCCCGCCGAGCCCACCAAAGACAAATTCCCTTTGCCGAGGCTCGCCCCGGTCGCCGCCTGCAACCCATCAATGACGCCAGTCAACTCCGCGTCCGCCGGCGCGTAGTGAATCACTTCACAATCCGCGCTCGCCCGCCCCAACCCCAACTGCTTCATCGCCGCCTCGCCCATCCGATAACCCGCCACTGCGAACGGCCCGATCGAGCCGTGAATCGCCAACACCCGGTTCAACCCCGGATCTCCCTCGTCATCATGGGCCGCCACCAATGCCGGCACCAAGGCCAATCCCAAAAGCCGACGTCGCGAATTCATCCTATTGCACCTCAAACGTGAAACTAGACCAAAAGCTCTCCCAGTCCGCCACCGACGGCTCCGCGCACCGCTCCATCAACACCGTATGCAGCTTCCAAACCCCCGCCGAACCAATCGGAATCCGCAACTGGCCCTGCCCATCCGTCCGCCCCGCCGCCTGCCGCACCGCCTTCCCATTGAAAGGCAGCCAAGCCATTTCAATCTGCAGGTCCGCCGCCGGTTTACCCCGAAACATCACCCGAATCGGCAACTCCGCCCCCACCTTTAATGAAGCCGGATCCGCCATCGGCACAATCTCAATCGGGTACCCGACCGGATGGTTATAGAACCCCGTCGCCGCTCCCGCCACCACCAAACTCTTTACGTACTTGCTATACCGCTCCCGACCCGCCGTATCCGATTCGTGATGCTCCGCCCGCCAACGCAGCACATGCGTCAGCCCCTCATGCCGCAGATAGTCTTCAAATTTCAGCGGCTGCAACTCAATAAAATTCGGCTTCGTCCGCACCGAAAGCAGCGACGTCCCCGCCGCCACCGTCACGTCCGCCAACAGCACCTTCCCCTCCGCCCGCAGGTTCCGCATCGGCGTCGACCCCTTAGCCCCGTGCAGCGAAACATCCATCAGGTTCTCCGGTTTCGGCGCCCGATCCGGATCCGGAAAGTCGTCCCCATTATGAAAGGCGATCGTGATCGTCGCCCCCGCCGCCGGCCGAAACTGCCGCGGCATCAAATAAAGATCGTGCCCCAACAGAGGAAGAGCAACCAAAGCAAGAGCGACGCGAGAGAGCTTCATAATTCTCCAAATATATTCCATCCAAATCGTGCTACGAATCGTACATTCAGTGTTACGGTTCATTTTACGACAAGGCTCACCATGACATACGACACCATTCGCACTTTCGGATTGATCACCGCCAGCATTCTCTGCGCCCATGCCCAATCCCTCGTCGGCACCGTCGTCGACCAGCAGGGCAAAACCGTCTCCACTGCCAAGGTCGCCCTCGTCGATCCCGCCAAAGGCCAGCGCCGCAACAGCCTCACCGACTCGGCCGGAGCCTTCTCCTTCCTCCCCCTTCCCGCCAACACTTATGACCTCCTCGTCGAACGCGACGGCTTCTCGACCGCCAGCTACCCCGGCGTCATCATCAACGGCAACGACCAGCGCTCCCTCCGCATCGAACTCCGCGTCGCCGCCAAAGGCGAAGCCGTCACCGTCACCACCGAGTCCCCCCTGGTCCGCGAAAGCCCCGCCGTCTCGACCGCCGTCGACCGCGCCTTCATCGAAAATCAACCCCTCAACGGCCGAACCTTCCAAACGCTCATCAACCTCTCCCCCGGCGTCGTCATGGCCCCCTCCACCCTCCCCGACCAGGGCCAGTTCTCCGTCAATGGCCAGCGCACGGGAACCAACTACTTCACCGTCGACGGCGTCGGCGCCAACTTCGGCCTCCCCTTCGCGACCACCCCCTACGAAGGCGCCGGCGGCGGCACCCCCTCCCTCACCGCCCAGGGCAGCACCAGCGCCCTAGCCTCCGTCGAATCCGTCCAGGAGTTCACCATTCAAACCTCCACCTACGCCCCCGAATACGGCCGCCAACCCGGCGCCCAGGTCGCCATCGTCACCCGCTCCGGCACCAACAGCCTCCACGGCTCCGCCTTCAACTACCTCCGCAACGACAAGCTCGACGCCAATAGCTGGTTCGCCAATTTCAACGGACTGAAGCGTCCCGCCCTGCGCCAGAACGATTTCGGAGCTACCCTCGGCGGCGCGGCCATCAAAAACAAGACGTTCTATTTCGCCTCCTACGAAGGACTCCGCCTCATCCAACCCGTCATCTCCGTCCCCTCCCGCGTCCCCTCCCAGGCCGCCCGAGACCGCGCCACCGGCACCCTCAAGAACCTCCTCGACGCCTACCCCCTCCCCATCGCCCCGCCCCTTCCCGGCCTCCCCGACGAAACCCCCTACATCACCAGCTTCTCGAATCCCTCCCATCTCGACGCCACCAGCCTCCGCCTCGACCACGCCCTCTCCAACCGCATCAGCCTCTTCGGTCGCTACCACTACGCCCCCTCGGAAACCCGCGAACGCGGCCGCTTCTCGACGCCCAGCTTTGTCGCCACCCTGCCCGGCAAAACGGAAACCGTCACCATCGGCTCCACCCAAGTTCTCACCCCCCGCCTAACCAACGATTTCCGCTTCAACTGGAGCCGCTCCGCCGCCGCCCAAATCTATCAGCAAGACACCTTCGGAGGCGCCAAACTCCTCCCCCGCGAAGCCGTCTTCCCCAGCTTCACCGACCCCGCCACCTCCCTCTTCTACCTCACCATCGGCGCCAACGACGAGAACACCATCAGCCCCGGAACCTTCAGCCGAAACTCCCAGCGCCAGTTCAACATCGTCAACACCCTCGGCTGGAACCTCGGCACCCACGCCTTCAAATTCGGCTTCGACTTCCGCCACCTCGCCCCCTCCATCGGCGGTCGCCTTTACAGCAAAACGCTCACCTTCCCCTCCATCACGGCGCTCACCACCGGCATCGTCCCCACCGGCGAAGTCCGCCAAGTCGATACCTATCTCGAGCCGCGCTACCTCAATACCTCCCTCTTCGTCCAGGACGCCTGGCGAGTCAATTCCCGCCTCACGCTCACTTACGGCCTCCGCTGGGAGGTCAACCCCGCCCCCGGCGAAGCGAACGGCAATCTGCCCTTAACCCTCACCGGCATCGAGAATCCCGCCACGGCCAAACTAGCCGCCCCCGGCACCAAACTCTATCCCACCACTTACAGCAATTTCGCCCCCCGCGTCGGCGTCGCCTACCAACCCTTCCGCTCCCGCGGCACCGTCCTCCGCGCCGGCTTCGGCATGTTCTACGATCTCGGCTACGCCTTCACCGGCACCGCCCTAACCCCCGGCAACTACCCCTACTCCCGCATCAGAACCGTCGCCAACCTTCCCCTCAACGACCCCACTTTCTTCGCCACCGTCGGAGCGCAAAATCTCAACCCGCCCTACCCCCGCCTCTTCGACTACGCTGACAGCTACAAGCTCCCCTACACCATGCAGTTCAGCTTCGCCCTCGAACAGCCGATCGGCGTCGCCAACTCCGTCTCGGCCTCCGACGTCGGCGCCGCCGGCCGCCACCTCGCCCGCATCGAAAGCCTCCGTCCCCAGGTCCTCCAAAACCCGCTCTTCACCCGCGTCGATTCCGTCAACAACGGCGGCTCCTCTGACTATCATTCCCTCCAGATCCAATTCAAACGTCGAGTAACTCGCGGTCTCCAGGCACTTACTTCTTACACGTGGTCCAAGTCCCTCGACACCGCCTCCGACGAGTCCATCACGAACCTTGCCGCCCCCCTCGCCCGCCTCAATCCAGAGAACGACCGCGGCCCGTCATCCTTTGATATCCGCCACGCCTTCACCGCCTCAACCAGCTATCAAATGCCCAGAAAGTTCGGCGGCTTCGCCCTCGATTCCATCGTCCGCCTCCGCACCGCCGCCCCGGTCACGGTAGTCACCGGCCGCGACCCCCTTGGCCTCGGCCTCACCAACGTCGCCCGCCCCGACCTCGTCCCCGGCCAGCCGCTTTACCTCTACGGCGACGGCCTCCCCGGCGGCAAACGCTTCAACCCCGCCGCCTTCGACGGAGCCACTCCCCTCGCCCAAGCCCGCCAAGGAACCCTCGGCCGAGGCACCCTCCGCGGCTTCGGCCTGCAGCAGGTCGACCTCGCCCTCCGCCGCCGCTTCACCCTTCACGAACGCCTCGGCCTCGAAGTCCGCGCCGACGCCTTCAACATCTTCAACACCGCCAACTTCGCCAATCCCATCGGCGTCCTGACCAACACCAACTTCGGCCGCTCCACCCAAATCCTCAGCACCGGCCTCGGCGGACTCAACCCCCTCTTCCAAATCGGCGGCCCCCGTTCAATGCAACTGGCCCTCCGGTTACAATTCTAGAAATGCGAATGCTCATCCTGTTGGTCGCTTGTACGCTCTGGGGAGCCGATCCGAGCGCTCCGCCCGTCGGCCCAGAAAGCGGGATGGCCAACTTCGCCGCCGGCCCCGACGGCACAATCTACCTCTCCTGGATCGACCCCCTCGGCCCCGAAGGCCACGCCCTGAAGTTCGCTAAATGGACCGGCCAACGTTGGACCCCCGCCGAAGAAATTGCCCGCGGCAAACGCTGGTTCGTCAACTGGGCCGACTTTCCCGCCGTCGCCGTCAGCCCAGACGGCACCATCTTCGCCCACTGGCTCACCCGTCCCGACGACGCCGGCAAATACGGCTACGGCATCCGCGTCGCCCGCCGCGAAGGCCCCGGCAAGTGGAAAGAGATCTTCGGCAAAAACCTTGATGAAAAGGAAGACTACGCCGGCTTCCTCAGCTTCGTCCCCGATGCCAGCGGCGCCGTCTACCTCGCCCCGCCGCCCGAAGGCGGAGGCCCCGAAGGCCATCGAAAGACTCTTCGATACATCGCCTTCGACGCCAAGGGCCAACCCAGCGGCGATCGCGAAATCGATTCCGACGTCTGCTCCTGCTGCCAAACCGCCGTCGTCAAAACGCCCGACGGCCTCCTCGCCGCTTATCGCGATCATCAGCCCGGCGAGATCCGCGACATCGCCGTCATCCGTCTCACCGTCGGGAAATGGTCCGCCCCCCGCACCGCCAACCCCGACGGCTGGAAAATCAACGGCTGCCCCACAGACGGCCCCGCGATGGTCTCGAACGGCAAACACGTCTCCCTCGCATGGCTCACCCGCGCCCAAGACCAACCCCGGATCCAACTCATCGAATCGTCGACCGGCGGAGCCACCTTCGGCCCGCCCGTGCGAGTCGATGAAGGCAACCCCCTCGGTCGCCCCGGCCTCGCCGCAGATGTGATCGTCTGGCTCGAAAAGACCCCCGACGGCAAAGCCGAAGTCCGCATGAAACGCTACGCCCCTGGAGGCAAATTCGGCAAAACCATCCGCGTCGCCGCGGTCCCCGGCGGCAGATTACCAGGCCTCCCGAAAGTAGCCGTCGTAGGCGATCAAATCCTCGTCGCCTGGCGCGACGGCCGTGTCCAAGTCGCCGTCTTCAAACGTTCGGATCTGTAACCACCCACCGCCGCAACCCATGTCCCGCCAGCCGAATCGGGATGTTCTGAAACCGCGGATTATCGCTCGCGATCATCTGCAACATCGCCCGCGTCGCCGACCGATCCGCCCCCGCCAGCAGCGTCACCGATCCCCCCTCCCCTCCCGCCCCGTTCACCTTCCAACCCAACGCCCCCGCCTCCCGCGCAATGTCGATAATCCGCTGATGCGCCGCCCCCACCAGTTCCTCGTGCAGATTCCTTTGCCCCTCCGTGTTGTCGATCATCGCCCGGCCCAGCCCCGCCAAATCCCCCGCCAGCAAAGCATCCCGCGACGCCCCCGCCGTCAACCGCAACGGACCCAGCCGCGCGTCATCCGGAGTCAGCCCCGCGATCACCTTTTCATGCACCCGCGAAGAGCTATGCGAATCGCCCAAATAGATCAATAACAACCGGCTTTCCAGCTCCCAAGCCAACTCCTCCACCACCGGCACCGCCTGCACCGTCGCATGCGGATAAGCGTCCATCGCGATGAAGTTGATCCCCCCATGCGCGCTCGCAATCTGGTCTTGAATCCCGCATTGCTGCCCCAGCAACTTGGTCTCGATCTCCTGCGCCGCCGACGCCACCTCCGCCGCACGCATCCGCCCCGGCGTCAGGCAGTCCAGCGCCCCAATCAACGCCACGCTCACCGCCGCCGAAGTCCCTGTCGAACACCCCGCCGGAGCCTCACAGTGAATCGAAACTTCCACCGCTACCTCCTCCGGAAGGTGCATATAATCAAACGCCGCCTCCAGCAGCGGATGCTTCGTATACACCCCGTTCGGAGGATCAATCGAATACCGTTCCCCATAGTTCTCCGCATGAATCGTAATCCGCGGCCCCGCCAACGGCACCACGCGCAACTGCACCTCCGCGCACGGATGCACCGCGATATTGAAAATGCTCCCATGCCGGGCGAACCAAGTATCGGTCCACCCGCCGTTATCGCAAACCCGAATCGGCGCGACGCTGTTAATTCGCACGCGGTTCGACGTAAATCAAAAACCCAACCAGCATCTCCTCCGTCGTCCCCTCGCCCCACCGAACATCTTTCAGCGGATTGCTCGGGTTCTTCGGGTTCGATTCCGAGTTGTTGTACCAAGCGCTCACGTTCACCTTCGTCCCCTTCGGCAGTTCCAGTGGCTCTTGAAAGGTATACTGCGTCTGCCAATTGAAGTCGTAAGGCTTCGCCCAAACCAGCGGCCGCTCAGTCCCATCCGGCAGCACCGCCGTCATCTTCATCTCTTGCCCCAACAGGTGCATATGCGGCAGCACCGCCGTCACCCGCGTATCCCTCGGCAACGTGTACGAAGCCTTCTCCATGTGCCGCGCATTCCCCGCCGGAATCTTGATGAACGGGTTCGCAATCGGCACGCTCCGCTGCACAAACTTCACCTTCGCCGCATCCGCCAGCCAGATCCCCAACGAACTCTGGTCCACCTCGCGCTTGCCCGACTTATGATAGTGAATCTCAATCACCACGTCCGACTTCGCCGGGAACCGCCGACCCGTATTCTCCGGCAAATCGTCCGGCTCCAAACCCGGTGCCCAACCGCCCAACCCGATCCGCTTATAAGCGACCGCCATGCCAATCGAGCAGTCGAATCCCGGTGCCGGATCCGCCGCATCCAACTTGCGCGCCTCACCCGTTAAGTCCGCAAACGAGCGCACATGGTGTACGATCTTCCGGTTGCCCGGCCGCACCTCCAACGCCCGAATAAACTTGTCTTCGGTCAGCCCGCTCGGCAGCACAAAGCACCGGTAAACATCCACCCCGTTGCCCTCAAGAGCAAACTGCTCGGGCGGCGTAAACACCAGATCCGGCTTCCCGAAAGCCCAGTCATCGCTGTACTTCTTCGCCGCCGGCAGGTCGCCCGCCTTGCCTTCCAATTGCCCCGTCTCCGACCACCGCGCCAGAGTTGCAATCTCCCGCTCGCTCAGCCGCCGCTCGTGTTGAAACGATCCGTAGCCCGGAATCGCCGACCACGGCGGCATCGTCCGCGCCTGCGTCACCCGCCCAATCTCAGAATGAAACGCCGCCGCCTGCTTATAGTTGGTCAACGGAAACGGACCAATCTGTCCCGGCCGATGGCAGCCTTCGCACTTGGCCTGCAGAATCGGTGCCACGTCTTTCGCGTAAGTCGGCGCAGCCGCAAACTGCCACCGGTTATCAAAATAGCCTGACAGCTTCACCGCCCCCGTCGCCTTCTCGATCACGGCGTAATCCCCATACCGCGGATACAGCAAAGCGTTCGTCCCTTCGAAATCCTTCTCGCCAAACGAGTGCCCGGAGTTCACGACGACATACTTCGAAGGGTTCATCGGATTCGGGTAAATCATCGCCAGCGAATGCGCAGTTGCGTCGAACGTCTGCCCGTTCACGGTCAGCTTCGAAGCCGTCCACTGCACCGGCAACTTCGGCAGCATCTTCGCGAGCGTCGCGTTCGTCGCCGGCGTGCCCCACAGAATCAGGTGCGCGTCTTTCACCGGCGCCGCCGCCCGCAAAAGCTGCCCATTCATATGCTTCTTCCAGTTGGCCTCAAACGCCGCGTCCGGCTCGCCAATCGAAACGAACCGATCCATAAAGGCATCGTCGATCGGCCCCTGCAATCCGCTCCGCTTGATCAGTCCCTTCGGCTCG
>JBBRIO010000014.1:0-23252 GCA_038220855.1 Bryobacterales bacterium
GTTCTCGGGCCGGGACCCCTGGCCGGCCGGGATAAAGCCGCCTCCCCCATAGGCACCCAGTTGCACGCGAATATGGCGGTACCCTTTAGCCATCGATTTCTGGACGGATTCAACGACTGCTTCTTTGCTGTTGCCACCGCAGTGGTCGTAGCAAGGAACGGCGTCACGGACCTTTCCTCCCAGCAAATCATAGACGGGCATGCCGGCGCGTTTGCCCTTAGTGTCCCACAGAGCCATATCCATGCCGCTGAGGACGTTGTTATTCACGGGGCCGTTGCGCCAGTAGGTACGCAGATGTCCGCTCTGCCACAGGTCTTCGATCTGCTCGGGGTTCTTGCCGATCAGAAAAGGCGCCAAGTGCTTTTCGATGGCCGCGATTACGGCATAGGGTTGAAAGTGGTTGCCCGCCGAACCGATGCCGTAAAGCCCCGGTTCGCTCGTGATGATCTTGACGAAGATCCAGCGGTAATTTCGCCCACCGCTGGTTGAAATCACCTTCACTTCTTTGATGGTCAGAGGGGGGAGCCCCTTCGCTACAGGGGCGAGGACAGGGGCGGCCCAGAAGGCACGGAGCAGATCGCGGCGGAGCATGAAGGAACTTATATCACGACTAAAGCACCTTAATCTGCAAGGCAACCAGGAATCCGTTCAGCTTTTTCATCCCGTCGACCGCGACGGCGCTACCCACGTCGGGCGGTTTGGTGAGTGGCTTTCCCTTGGCGTCGACCAGTCGGGTCTTTTTGTCGATATCGAGCTTCACCGTCTGATCGGGCACCGTCTCGACGATGATGAACTTCTTGTCGTACACCTTGACGGTGCCATCGAAGGTAACCGGGGTCTGGGGCGGTTGGTACTGAGCGCCCCAGGCGGTCGAACCAATCAGGAAGCAAGCAATGCGGCGGGTGACCATGCTTCTAGAATGTCACGCGGATCGCAATTTGAACGCGGCGCTGGTTGCGAGCGGATGTGGGTTCCAGGAAGAGCGGGTCGATTTGTTCAGTCGCGCCAGCGGCATTGAAGCGGGTGCCGGTGGAAAGACCCGAGAACTGTGTATGATTCAGGGTGTTGTAAGACTCAAAGCGCAGTTGCGTATTGACACGCTCCCATTTGAAATTGCGGTAGACGGATAGATCGTGGTTCAGAAAACCAGGGCCACGGAAACTATTCGTGCCCAGATTACCGAGTTCGCCTCGGGCCGGAGCGCGGAATCTTTCGGTGGGCGGCAGGCTGGGATCGGTGACGACCAATCGCGTGGCGAAAGAGGCGCTGCCGGTGACATCTCCACCATTAACGAGGGAGATGCCCGGGGTAAACGGGGCTCCGGTCTGGCCGCGGGTGATGCCGGCGAACTGCCAACCGCGGGCGAGGCGGTTCTTCCAGGGCAAGGTCCAGTTGTAGTTGATCCCCACCACCTGCGTACGGTCGTAGTTAAGCGGACCATAGTTCCAAGCCCGGGGGCTGAAGAACGGGTTGATAGTGAAGCCGTCGCTCGAAGAGGTGCCGAGCACCTTGCTGAAGGTGTAGCTTACGCCCCAGTTGAAATTGCGATTCAGGCGCTGGGTGAAGCGAGTCTGGAGCGAACTGTAGTTGGAGGCAGCCGCGAATTCGTAAAGGAAGATGTCACCGTACCCTTGGATAGGACGAAGGAAGTTGTTGGCCAAGGCGGCGGTGGGGCGGGCCGGATTGGCGTTCTGCGGGTTCTTGTCGAGGTGGGTGGAATAGAGCGGAATCGCGTTGATGTTCCGCTGCCACAGTTGGTGCCGGCTTAAGGAACCAACGTAGGAGATGTCCATAAGAAGGGTTTTCCCCACCTGCTGCTGAATTCCGAGCGAATAGTTGTAGGTGGTCGGCATGGGGTTGTTGCCAAAGATGGCGCGAACCGTTCCCGATGGGGCGAGAACCCCTTTGCCGGCGGTTTCGGCCAAACCGTCGAGCGTACCGTAGTAAACCGTGGGCGTGAAGATGGACGGAGGGTTCGGCAACATGTTGTAAGTCATATTGCCTTGGATCCGATCGAAGAAGACCCCGCCACCTCCGCGAATGGCGGTGCGACCGCGACGGAACGGATCGTAAGAGAAGCCGAAGCGGGGAGCGGCCATCAGTTTGGGCACTTCGTAGAGGCCGCGAGGAAGGCCGTTCTGGCCGCCTTGAATCATGCCCACCGCTGGAGTGCCGTATCCCGGGGCGAAGGTACCGATGAAGCCTTCCGGATAGTTGGTGCCGTTAGGCGCTTGGGCCACGGTCCGGCGGTTGGCGTCCAGCGCTGGGCGCAGCAGGACGGGAGCCTTGGCCGGGTCGTAGGCGTCCGGGGAGAACGTGTAAAGCTGATTCAGCTTATCGTAAGTGGGCTGATTGGCGTAGAAACGAACCCCGAAATCAAGCAGTAAGTTCGGCTTGACGCGCCAGGCGTCCTGGGCGTAGAACTCGAGATTCGTAAAGTAGTAATAGCCGCGCGGGCGGGCCGAAGCTTCGGTGTAGGAGTTGTAAGAGCCGAGTGCCGCATTGGAGTAGGCGAAATTCGTGTCGTACTCGCTTAGAGCATTGACGCCGAAATCGAGTGTTCCACGGGTGGCGGCGTTCGCGCTTTGATCCTTACGGGCGCGCTCGTAATAGATACCGAAGCGGAAAGTATGAGTTTTCCAAATCTTGCTGAGGTTTTCGACGACTGACAGAATCAGATTCGAATTGTCGTATGGAACCCCGTCGCTCATGTTCACGCTCGCAGCGTTCTGGACTCCACCGAAGGCGAAGTTGGGAATCAGATTCCCCGCGTTCAAGCTGGAATTGAACTGCGGAACATTAATGCCGAGCTTCGTGCGGTCGACTTTATCGGGAAAGACCGGTTTGTAGGTGAGGTGGTTCTGGCTGACGCCGAGGATAAGTTCGTTAAATACGGTCGGCGACACCGTGTAGGTCGTGTGGAGCGTAGCGCCGCGGCCCGGCTGACGAAAGTCAACCGGGGTGAGCGGGATGTTGACTCCTCCGTTGACCCAAAGGCCCCAGGGCACCTCCTGCCGGTCCTGCGTGTTACTGATGCGGAGATAGGTCTGTAACTTGGTAAAGGGCTGATAGTCAAGCCGGAGAATGTCCGTTCGCCGGGGATAGCTGCCACTCTGGGCCGAGATGAAGTTCCACTGGTCGCGGCGGTTAGGGATAGGGTCAACGAAGTTCGGCATTGGGAAGATGCCGAGGATCTTCTGCCCAATCGGGTGGAGACGACTGGGGGGAATAATGTTGCCCGGGAACTGAAGCTTGTTGTTGGCGGCGTCCCGATTCGTCAACGGATCACGAACAATCCGAGCCCGGCCGTTAGTGTCCCGGCTTTGGGAGAAATCGCCGGCCCGCTCGAGCGCGGTCGGGACGGTTACCGTCCGCGAGCCATACTCGATGAACTGGCTCTGAAACTCCTGACTGAAAAAGAAGAAGAGCCGCGATCGATCGCGATTCCAGTTGCCGGGAATGTACGCCGGTCCGTTGAGTTGGTAGTTGCCGATATTGTAGCGGTAAGGCTGACGCGCCACGCCGCGTTGGTTGTTGAAGAAGCTATTGGCCGAATACCTTTCGTGACGGTTGAAGTAACTGGCGCTGCCATGGAACTGCTTTCCGCCGCCGCGCGTGATGATGGTGATGGCACCTCCAGAATTACGGCCGTACTCGGCGGCATAATTCGACAAGAGCACCTTCACCTCTCCGACGGAATCCATTGAGGGCATGGAGTGCACGCCGCCGTTGGAGCCGGTGTCGAGAGTGGTGACGCCATCGACGCTGACGTTTTTGGAGTTGTCTCGACCGCCGGAGAGAAAGAGGCCCCCCGTCCCGTTGTTCGACGGTGACTCGCGGCCATCGCTCGTATCGATCACCCCGGGGAGTAGTCCCACCGCGTCCATAACGTCGCGTCCACGAAGCGCCAGGTTCTGCAACTCTTCCTGGGTAATCGACGCCGATTTTTCGCTGGAACCGAGCTGTACCTGGGCCCCAGCGGCTTCCACTGTAACCGTTTCCGCCGTTTCGCCAACCTGCAGTTTGATCCGGCCAAGCGTTCTCTGCTCGCCAGAGTTCAGCGCGATATCAGTTTGCTGATACTTCTTAAAGCCGCCGTGCTCGATCGAGATCGTATATTGGCCAGACGATAAGTCCGGGAACGAGAAGTATCCCGCCTCATTCGAAGTCGATACCTTTTGAAAGCCCGTGCGACTCTGCCGGGCGCCGACCTGCGCCCCTGGTATGATCGCGTCGGTCTGGTCAACGATGGTGCCGGAGAGACCAGAGGAGATGTTTTGTGCCCACAACAGGGAAGCGAAAGAGAGAGATGCAACAGCCAGGCGGAGCATAGGTGTCGAGCATCATATCAACACCGCGGGGGAAGTTAGGCTAACGTCAGTTCATCTACCGCGACAACGGGAGCGGTCTGGCCGGCAAGTTCGATACATACTTTGACGGCGGTCTCGCTGGCGATTTCGACCATCGTGTTCCAGGCATTCACCCGGGGATAGGCTTGGGCTGTCGTAGCCAGGAAGACCTTACTGCCGGAGATCTGCGCTTCGGGCCGATCGGCGAGGTAGTTGACCGGCCAGACCGGCTCGACGAAGGGAGCCCGGAAAACCTTCACTTCTTCAATCATCGATTGGTCGAAGTCAGGATAGAGCGAACGGATGGCTTTCTGCGCTTGGAACTCCCAGTCGTAGTCGCAGCGGTTGTAGGTCTCGCTGTCTTTGTGGCAGTAGTTCATCAGGTAGACGAGGTGACGGCCGCTCGTCTGCTCCAAGGGCACAACGTGGGTGGTCTCGACCAATCCCTGGAACGGAAATCCTTGCTTGACGATGGCGTTCCAATAGTAGGGCTGCAGGCGCTGCTTCAGGATCACGACAACGTTTACGACGCCCTGATATACCAAATCCGATTGCGGAACGGCACCGTGAATCTTCCCGCAGGCGATCTTCTGGAGAAGCGGCATCGGCAGCGTCGAAATCGCGGCCGAGAACGACTCCCAGTGGCTTTCGGTGTGGACCCGAACAGAGTCGGCTGTTTCGTGAAGACTCAGCACCGGGGTCTTCAACCGGATCTCTCCGCCCATCCGAACGATTTCACTCGCCAGCGCGTTCGCGATGGCGCGATACCCCCCCTCGACGTACCCCTTCACTTCTTTAGCGCCGCCCCTCTCCCGAGTGAGGCGGCTCCAGAACCAATAGGCCGGAACGGTATTGAAAAGGTCGCCGAACTTGGCGGTGAGCAAAGGACGCCACAGCTTCTCGAACACCGAGGCACCAAAAATGGTGGTAAGCCACGTCGCGGCCGTGATCCCATCAAGCGCCGCTCCATCCTTAACGAACTTCGTGATGTAGGCGGCACCGACGGCGGTACGCAGCCGTTCCGGAATCGTCAAGGCACCGAACCGGAGCAAGTCCAGCGGGGTGTTGAAGGGGTAGAAGGCTTCTTCATATTGAAAACCCATCCCGGTTTCCTGCCATCGGATGGTTCCTGCCAGATCCAACTCTTCAAGCAAGCTCAACAAGGGCCCGTCGGAGTTCAGCATGACGTGATAAAACTGCTCCATGACGGCACCGCGATACTCGAAGGTGCCACCGAGTCCGCCGAGCGCATCGCTGGCCTCGAATAAGGTAACGCCCACGCCCTGCTGCAGAAGCCGAAAGGCGGAGACGAGTCCGGAGATACCGCCACCCAGGACGGCAACTTGCTGATTGGGAACTGTGGAAGTAGACATTTTGGTATATCTTCTAGAGGCTATTCGTCAACCGCAAGCCGGCCCCAGGCAAACCGCTGCTTCGCCCAACCGGTAAAAACGGAAGAGGTGGCCATCCGCATGAGCGACAGGTGACCCATGATCGAGTCCATGATTTTGATCTTCGATGCTCCGAACTGGCGCTGAGCGACCGGCATCGGAACTTCCTTCACGCGGAAGCCCTGGACCAGGCTCTTGACCATAATCTCGGCGACGGCAGAAAAACCGTTCGAACGGAAGTGGGTTCGTTTGATCACCGAGCGCCGGTAGGCACGATGCATCGGGGTGAAGCTGTGCACCGTGTTTCCCAGAATCAATTTGTAGAGGCGCGAGGCAGAGCGGCTCAGGAAGCCGCGCACTGGATGGCAGGTCGCCTTTTCGCTGTCCGGATGCCACGGGGAAGCCGTTACCAGGTCCGCACCCGCCTGAAGCATTTCGACCATGCCAGGCAGGGTTTCCGGCGAGAACGTGCAATCGCTGTCCATCGTGCAAATATAGGGCGAATCGGAGTATTGGAAGCCTGTCCGCAGCGCAGCCCCCAAACCGCGGTTCTTGATATGGTGGACGACCCGGATCCAATCGTAATGATCCATCATGTGGTTTAACACCGAACCCGTGCCATCCTGCGAACCATCATTGACGAAGAGCACTTCCCAGCGCGACATCGAACCAGTCGCCCGCATCGTATCCAAACGGGAGAGGAGTTGAGGAAGGCCTTCGACTTCGTTATAGCAGGGGACAATCAGGGTAACCAGTGGTGTAGACATTTGAACTTCCAGCGCAACAATTTGGGATGACCCATTTTGGAAATTGCGTCGGTACAGTACACTCGCTCCAAGGTACTTGCAGTACCAGAACAAGCATGGTCCGTCGGGTTTGCCTGGGTCATAGTACTCTTCGCCCAAGAATCAGATAACTTTATTTTTTTCAACCGGTTATGTTCGGTAGGGCATGAGTGGTACGCCTCTGGTAGGGCGGGGCCTAGCTCCCACGGTCCTGTCAAATAGACAAATGTTCGTGCGCAGGGCCTCCTTCTGCACGCACCTGACCGACCCTATCCAGGGAGCGTCGCGGATGCGGTACCCTGAACACAGACATACTGCTAGCAGATGAGGCTTTCCGCGTTGTTCTAAATGTGAGACTGGATCGACTTGGCTTCGGTCGGCAATTCGCCGCCCACCGCCGGATCCGGATGACCAGAAAGAACCGCTACCGCCTCGTTGGACTGCCAGGGACCAAAAAAGAAGCGGTCGTGGGACGGAGTGGAAACAGCTCTACTATGCCAGCCGCGTACATGAAACAGGCAGGAATCGGGGAGGCGCTGACCCCCTCGGTTCCCCCAAACCGGACAAAGCAATTCATCCGCGGCGCAGCCGGACTTCCTCACAAGGTAAATCCCGCCCCGCACTAAGGATTAAAGACTACATGCAAGAACGCCAAAACATCGCCGTATTTGTCGACTACGACAACATCGAAATCGGCGTGAAGTCGACGTTGCGTCGCGAGTTCGACGTCTCGCTCCCCCTCGACGCCCTGAAAGAACGTGGCGATATCGTTGCCAAGTTCGCCTATGCCAACTGGAGCCGGCAGGAGCCGGCTGTCCGTCAGATGGCCGAAAATGCTGTCCAGATGGTGCAACGGCTCCCATCCCCGAGGGGCGACAAAAACGGCGCGGATATCAATCTCGCGCTCGACGCTCTCGAAATGGCCTTTACCCACAAAAATGTTAACGCCTTCGCCATTATCAGCGGCGATAGCGACTTCATTCCGCTCGTTAACAAGCTGCGGGGCTACGGCAAGACCATTTACATCGTCGGTGGGAAGGCGTTCACCTCCAACATTCTCCAACAGAACTGCCACGAGTTCATCAGCTACGAAAGCCTGCTGACCGACGACGTCCGCGTGATCCCCGAACGAAAGTATGTCCTGGGACCGGTGCGCGAGCCGGCTCCTCCGCGGGAGGCGATTGCTCCTCGCGAACAGGCGCCTCGGGAACAGGCTCCTCCGCGCGAACCGGTTTCACAATCCTCCGGCCAACCCTCCGGCCAATCCTCCGGCGGCGGTGGTGGTGGCTATCGCCGCAGCCGTCCGCAACCTCTCGAAGTCACTCAGGCCATGCCGCTAGTGGAGCGCGCCTTGAGCGTGCTGCAGCGGCGGGGTGTCCAGCCGCAACTGGGGCTTTTGAAGAGCACCATGAAACAGCTCGACCCCAGCTTCAACGAACGCTCCTACGGGGCCAGCGCCTTCTCTGAGTTCATTGACAAGATGAAGGTCGCCGGGTATATCCAACTTCACGGAACCGAAGGCCGATATACGATAGAACTGCTTTCGGCAGCAGCCGCGGCAGCAGCCGAAGGGGCCGCCAACAAGAAGCACGAAGCCTTGCCGCTTCTCCGCCAGGTGCTTGAGATCTACAAGCTCGACATGGAAGACGGAGCCAGCGCCGACAGCGTCGCCGGTTGGATGAGCAAAATCCACGCCGACTTCGACATGAAGAAGTTCGGCTACCAGGAATTCAATGAGTTCCTGAACTTTGCTCAGGATAACTTTATGGTTCGTATGGAGCCGGACGAGCAGCGCGGGATGACGGTTTACCTCGGTGCCGAGTTCACGCCTCCTGTTCCCGATCCGGAGCCCGAACCGCTGCGGGAAATGGCAGCTGGGGCCTCTGCGGCGTCAGTGCTCGCGGAATCGATCGCCGAGGAAGAAGCAACCGAGGCCGTGGCGGCAGCCGAACTTCCCACCGAACCCGAGAAGCCGGCCAGTCGCCGCACCAGCAGTCCGGCCCGGAAGCGAGCCGCTGCGCCTGCCAAAAAGGTTGCCACCTCTAGCGTTCGCCGGCCTCGTACCCGCAAGCCTGTTGAATAGTCAAACATCGTTATGATTGAACGCTTTCACATTCCCGGCGCGCCTGCGCCCGCCGGGCCCTACTCCCACGCAGTCCGGGCCGGTGACTTTATTTTCGTCAGCGGCCAAGGCCCCTTCAATACCGAAACCGGTCAGTATGAACTCGGCGATATTCGGAACGAGACACGCATTGTCATCACCAACATCCAGAAGATCCTGGAAGGTGCTGGAGCCTCGCTTTCCGATGTCGTCAAATGCTCGGTGTTCCTGAAAGACATCTCCGAGTTCAGCGCCATGAACGAGATTTACAGCGAGTTCTTTGGTGCCGCCAAGCCGGCCCGGACTACCGTCCAGGCGATTGCGCCCAATCCGGAGATGCGAGTCGAAATCGACTGCGTCGCTTACAAGCCCCTCGGGTGATCCATGACTCCCGAGACAATCGCTGCGGAGGTCTTAAGGTTGCTCGAGGCCTCCGCGGATGCTGACTACTACGGCGAACCAGTTTCGCAACTGGCTCACGCACTCCAAGCGGCGCAGTCCGCCCGTGATGCCAGTGCCGATGACGAGTTGATTCTGGCCGCTCTGCTGCACGATATCGGACACAACATCGACGACCCTCGCGCCATTCGTCACGGCGATGTCGGGGTCATCAACCACGACGACCTGGGTTCGTTATGGCTCGCCGAACGCGGCTTCTCTTCCCGGCTTCGGATGCTGGTCCGCGGGCACGTCGATGCGAAGCGCTACCTGGTTGCCACCAACGCCAACTACGCCAAACGCCTGTCGCCCGCCAGCACCGAGACCCTCATTCATCAGGGCGGCCCGATGTCCATCGAAGAAGCGACCGCGTTCGGCGAGGCTGCCGAGCTCAAAGATTGTCTGCGCCTGCGCAGTTGGGACGAACAGGCCAAGGAACCGGGACGGTTGGTGACCCCGCTCGAAGCTTATCGCGCGATGATCGTGACTCACTTGACCGACACCGCCCGCCCTGTCCAACAGGGATGAGGCTTCAAGCCGAGTAGCCCAAGCACTGTCGGAGCGGTATCCAGCGAATAAATGGCCCCGGTTAGCTCTCGACCTCGCGCCACGCCCGGCCCGGCCAGGATCCACGGCACTTCCAGTTCGCGCATCGTCGGATTGCCATGCTTCTGGCCCGTGCCTCCGTGATCAGCCACAATCGCGACCAACGTCTGCTCCAGCGGCAAAACCGCCAGCAGCTCGCCGATCAGGCGATCCGCTTCGTCCACCGCCCGGACATAGTCAATCGACTCCCAGGTTTTGTCGTGCCCCGCATGGTCAACGTCGTCCAAGTGGAGGAAGAGCAGATCCGGCCGATGTTGCTTCCAGTAGGCGATGGCGGCGGCGGTTGCGGCGGGCGACCCCTTTACGGATCGGGTTTCGTTCGTCGAATCCTTCTCCACGAGTCGCCCGAAGCCGTTCCAATCATGGATCACGGCGAGGTGAGCTTTAGGTCTCTGCGAACGCCATTGACTGAAGATCGTGGGGAAAATCTTCTCCGGGCCCATGCAGATCGGTTCAATCGCGTGGTTGAACCGCTCCCATTCGTTCGAGTCGACGCCGTGCTGCTCCGGCCCGGCTCCGGAAATAATCGACATCCAGTTAGGACTTGATACGGTCGGCAAAACGCCGCGCGCCTGTAAGGTCCAAGCTCCGCGGGCCATCAGTTTCTTCAAGTTGGGCATGGCGGCCTTGTGAAACGCTTCGACGCTCAAACCATCGACCCCGACAATCACCACATAGCGAGGAGCGGCGGCGACGAGCGCGACGGAAAAAAGAAAGAGAATCAGTTTCATGGTCTGCTTTCATCATCTCGAAATCTGTTCGCGCTAAAGTCAATCTTTCATGACAGTTGAGGCCCTTCGCGGTTGGCGGATTCGAATCTTCGCCCTTACTTGGTTCGCCTACGCGGGCTTCTACCTCTGTCGGAAGAATTTTAGCGTCCTCATGCCGCTGCTTCAGCAGAACACCGGCATCACAAAGGACCAGCTCGCCACCGCCATTTTCGGCTATAGCCTGATGTATTCGATCGGTCAGTTTTTGATGGGCACTTTGTCCGATCGTTTTGGGCCCCGCCTAGTGGTAACGAGCGGGATGCTTGTCGCTGGCACCTGCAGCGTGATCATGGCCTTCCATACCGACACCCCGTCCGTTATCGCTCTGCAGGCCGTTAACGGTTTGGCGCAGGCCTGCGGCTGGTCGGGCTTGTTGAAGATCATGTCGGCCTGGTTTGAGGCTCGCAACCGCGGAGTCGTCATGGGTTGGTGGTGTACCAACTATGCCTTCGGTGCTTTCCTCGCCACCACTTTTGCCACCTTCTCCGCCACGAGTTCTCTCTTCTTCTTCCCCAGCTGGCAGCGTGGCGCCTGGCTCCCCGGAGCACTGCTGATTTGCTTAGGGATCATTTTCGCAGGCGCCGTCCGGAATGGCCCGATCGTCACCGAGACCCCGCTGGCCTCCCGCCAAAGCCTGGGCAAGTTTCTCGCCGTCGCGCGAAACTCCAACATTCGCGTGATCGCCGGGGCCTACTTCTGTCTCAAGCTGACTCGCTACGCCTTCCTGTTTTGGCTCCCGGTGTATCTCACCGAGCGGCTCGGCCTCTCCGCCGCTGACGCCGGCTACAGCTCCTCGGTCTATGAGTTGGGCGGTTTTGCCGGGGTTGTGTTGAGTGGATACATTTCCGACAAGCTCTTCTCCTCCCGGCGCTTCCCGGTGGGGGCACTGATGATGATGGGCCTCGCGTTGGCCTGCCTGATTCCCACCGCGGCGGGAACCTTCGGCACCGGGATCATCATCCCGGCTATTGCGCTCATCGGGCTCCTCAGCCTGGGGCCAGACACTTTGCTGGGCGGGGCCGCCGTCCAGGATTCCTCCACCCGCGAGACGGCCGCCACCGCCGCCGGGTTCGTCAACGGCACCGGCTCCACAGGCCAGTTCCTGTCGCCCTTCATCGTCGCCTTTGTCGTGCAGAACCACGGCTGGGATGCGTTGTTTATCGTCCTCTTCGCCCTATCGCTGGCGGGCGGAACCCTGCTTACGGTGAAATGGAGTTATCGCGTTCCTCAGGAAGATCCCAACCTATGTCTAACCCCCGTGCAGACGTCGCCGTAGTCGGCGGCGGCATCCTCGGCTTGGCGCATGCCTATCATGCCGCCAAGGCCGGGCGAAGCGTCGTGCTCTTTGAACGCTCGCCCCGCGCTTTGGGCGCGTCAATCCGGAATTTCGGAATGGTGTGGCCGGTCGGCCAGCCGGCCGGACCGATGCACCAGATGGCCATGGCCAGCCGCGCGACGTGGCTGGCGATCATCGCCGCCGCCAAGCTGCCGCACTACCCCACCGGCTCGCTCCACGTCGTCTACCGCGACGATGAGGCCACCGTCGCCCAGGAGTTCGCGGCCCTCGCCCCGGCTCAGGGCTTCGACGTAACTTGGTTGACCCCGCAGCAGATCCTCGACCGCAGCCCGGCCGTTGTTGCCGAGGGGCTGCAGGGCGGTTTGTGGTCGCCGACGGAGGTCGTCGTCGATCCCCGTATTACCCTTTTGAACCTGCCGGCTTATCTCGCTGAACAGCTCGGCGTCACCCTGCGCTACAACACGGCCGTCTCCCGGATCGACCTGCCCCGCATCACGGCCGGATCGGAAACCTGGGAGGTTGATCAGGTCTACGTCTGCGGCGGCGACGACTTCCAAACGCTTTATCCCGAAGTGTTTGCTTCGAGCGGCATTACGCGCTGCAAGCTGCAGATGCTGCGCACCGCCCCGCAGCCGAACCGGTGGCAGCTCGGTCCTTCGCTCGCCGCAGGGCTCACCTTACGCTTCTACAGCTCGTTCGGCCTCTGCCCCTCCCTGCCCCAACTCAAAGCTCGCATCGCGGCGGAGACGCCCGAGTTCGACGAGTGGGGCATCCACGTCCTGGTTTCCCAAACAGCTGCCGGGGAGATCACTCTCGGCGACACCCACGAGTACGGCCTCGCCGTCGACATCTTCGATAAGCCGCATCTCGATACCCTGGTCCTCGACTACCTCGCCACCTTCGCTCGCTTCCCCGATGCGACCATCGCCCAACGCTGGCACGGCGTCTACGCTAAGCACCCGGAGCAACCCTATTGCATCTTTGACCCGGCCCCCGGCGTCCGGATCGTCACCGCTCCCGGCGGCAGCGGCATGACCCTTTCCTTCGGCCTGGCCGCCCATGCGAGCATCCTATGATCAAAGCCATAATTTTGGATTGGGCCGGTACCACCGTCGACCACGGGTGCCTGGCTCCGGTGGTGGTTCTGCAGGAGATCTTCTCCCTCCGCGGCGTTCCGCTCGAGCGGCGGGAAGCTCGCCACGAAATGGGCCTGCTCAAAAAAGACCAGATCCGAGCCATCTGCGCCCTGCCCCGCGTCTCCGAACTCTGGGCCACCAAGCACGGCACCGGGCCCTCGGAGAAGGACGTCCAGGCTTTGTTTGAGAGCTTCATCCCGCGACAGCTTAATATCCTGGAGCACCACTCCGGAGTCATCGAAGGCGTGGTCGATTTCGTGGCGGAATGCCGTCGCAGAGGAGTTCGCATTGGCTCCACCACGGGCTACACCCGCGACATGCTGGACGTGGTGATGCGCCGCGCGGCTCGCGATGGCTATGCCCCGGACGCGAGCGTCACTCCGGATGAGGTCGGCGGCGGCCGGCCCGCCCCTTGGATGGCTTTTCGCAACGCCCAGTTGCTCAACGTGTACCCGCTTTCCCAATGCGTCAAAATCGGGGATACGCCGAGCGACATCGCCGAAGGAAAGAACGCCGGAATGTGGACCATCGGCCTGACGAGCTGCGGCAACGAGGTCGGGCTTACGGCGGCCGAGTTTGCGGCCCTGCCGGTGGGGGAACGCGCCGTGCGGACTCTGGAAGCCGAACAGAGCCTGCGGCGGCATCGGCCCGACTACCTGGCAGAAAGCTTGGCAGCCTGCCTCCCGTTACTGGATGACATCTCGATGAGAATGGACGGATGACCTCGGCACTGATCCTGATCGATCTCCAGATCGCGATCGATGATCCGTCCTGGGGGCTGCGCAACAACCCTGATGCCGAGGCCAACCTCGGTCGACTGCTGAACCATTGGCGGCGCAGCAACTGGCCGATCATTCACATCCGGCACGATTCGCGAGAGCCGAATTCGAACTACCGCCCCGGTCAACCCTTGCACGCGTTCAAGCCGGAGTCGGCTCCGCTTCCGGGCGAAACCGTGCTGGGCAAGACCACTTGTAGCGCCTTCCTGAGCACCGATCTGGCGGCGAGGGCGCAGGGCCTTTCTCTGGTGATCGCCGGCGTCATCACCAACAACTCCGTCGAGGCCACCGTCCGCTCGGCCGGGGACCTGGGCTTTGCGGTGACGCTTGCTCACGACGCTTGCTTCACCTTCGGGAAGCGCGATTGGTTCGGCATCGAACGCTCGGCCAACGAGGTCCACGGAATGACCCTCTCCAATTTGGACGGCGAATACTGTAAAGTCTTATCGACTGGTGAAATCCTATGCGCCGCAGAGACCTACTCTCCCTCCTCTCCCTCCCCGCCTTAGGCTGGGCTCAAGAAAAATCGAAACTGAAGATTACGGGTATCCGCTTGGTCAACGTCAAGCCACGGAAACCCTACCCGGTGTTCAAGCCCGCTGATGGGGCTTGGTCGACACAGTTCGTCGAGATCGCCAACCCAATGTCGATCTATCCGGAATACAAAGCACGTCGTGAGCTGTTCTTCCCCGATGCCGGGAAAGTGCCGAGCTTCACGGTCGAGATCACGACAGACAAGGGCATCACCGGCTACGGGAACGGCGGACCCGGTGGCGGTCCGGTGGCCGTCGACCATCTGGCCAAGTTGATGGTGGGCCGCGACCCGTTCGACATCGAACGGAACTGGGATATCTGTTGGCGGTCCACGATGAATTACGGTCGCATGGGCGTAACGATGAATGCCATCAGCGGCATTGATAACGCCATGTGGGACATCGTCGGCAAGGCGCTGAACGTGCCCGTTTATAAGCTACTGGGCGGGGAGGCGAAGGACCGGATCCCGGCCTACTGCACCGGCAATGACGTCGAACAACACATTAAATTCGGCTACACCAAGCTGAAGCTCGCCATTCCCCATGGTCCGGCCGATGGCCGTATTGGCATGAAGAAAAACCTCGAACTCGTCGAGAGCACCCGCAAGGCGCTGGGGCCGGACGGTGAAATCATGCTCGATTGTTGGATGGCCTGGACCGAGCGCTATACCGTCGAGATGGCCGAGATGATGGCGCCCTACCGGGTTTACTGGATGGAGGAGGTGCTCCAACCGCATGACTACGCTGGTTTCGGCCGGTTGAATAGCCAGATCAAATCCACCCGCATCGCGACCGGCGAGCATGAGTATGGCCGTTACGGCTTCCGCTACCTGCTCGAACACAACGGCGCTTCCATTTGGCAACCGGACCTGAACTGGTGCGGTGGCATGACGGAACTGCGGCGCATCGGAGCGCTGGCGTCTGCTTATGACATCCCCGTCATCCCGCATGGCGGCGGATTGAATGGGTCGATCCATTGGATGATCGCCAACATCAACGCCCCTTGGGCCGAACTGTTCCTGCCACCGCCCGGCGGTCCGAAGGAGGTTTATCAGATCTTCGAGGAAAATTACAATATCTCCCGCGGTCCGGAGGGGATCTACATGCGACCGCTGGAAAGGCCGGGCTTCGGCTGGGACTACGTCGTCTCCTAAGCCAACGCCAAGCCGAGTCCGAACAGTACGTGCATCGCCACTGGCCCCACTAAGCTACCCGATTCTTCGCGTAGCTTGGCGGCGGCCAGACCGAGGGCGCTCGACCCCACGACCAGCGCCATCACCGTGGGGCCGGGCGCACGCTGCTTCATCAACACCAGATACATGGAACCGGCGAAAAGGCCACTGGCTAGCGCTGGAATGCTCCAGGCACCCAGGCGCTGTTTGATCGGCGAGAGCGCCGCCTGCAGCCAGCCCCGCACAAACACTTCGTCCGCGAAGCCGATGAAGACCCACAACCACCACTCCCCCGGTACGGCGCCGGCCACGCCAACACTGACGCCGAGCAGAATACTGACAGGTACCATCCAGATCCACGGCAGCCGGCCGGGCGGCCGCAGACCATAGTCTCCCGCCCCCGTAAAATACATCGCGGTGGCGAACAGAAGCAGGATCGCTCGAGAAAGTGCCAACTGCTGGCCGAGGTTCACCGTCATCCAACGCGCGGCTTCGTTGGCCCCCAGTAAGGCCATCCACGCCACCGCAACCCCGATTCCGACACTGCGAAACTGCATCATCCGATAATAGAGCTATCTCGAACTCAAGCGCCTATTGGCAACTCACGCTTACTGCCCTCTTCTGGGGCGCGTCTTGGATCTGCGGGCGGATCATCTCCGCGGAAGGGGTCTCCGCCGTCCACGGCGCCCTGGGGCGTTTCGGCTTTGGCTCGGTTGGGCTGCTGATTTTCTTGCTTGCGCACCGCCCGTGGCCCGCCCTCACTTGGCCGTTGACTCTGCGGTTGGGGGCGATGGGCCTTTTCGGCGTGTTCTTTTACAACATCTGTTTCTTCAATGGGCTCCAAACGGTGCCGGCGGGCCGCGCCTCGCTCGTCGCGTCGATGCAGCCGATGTTCGTATTTCTTTTCTCTGCGCTGGTCTGGGGCGAAAGGGTTACGCCGCTGAAGATTGGCGGCCTGGTCTTGAGCTTGGCGGGCGCGGTTCTGGTGCTTTCGCAAGGAGCGCCTGGACGGCTCTTCTCGCAGGGGCTCAACAAAGGGGACCTGTGGATTCTGGGCTGTGCCGTCTCGTGGGTCACCTATACGTTACTCGGTCGTACAGTAACGGGAAAAATTTCGGCGATCGCCGCTACCGCCTACTCCACCTGGATGGGTACGGTCGCGCTTGTGCTGTACGCTGCATTCGAACCCGCTCCCACGGCACCTTGGAGCGTCACTGTTTGGCTAGCCGCGGCGTTCCTCGGCATCTGCGGCACGACCATCGCGTTCTTGCTCTATCTCAAGGGAATTGGCCAGATTGGGCCGAGCCGGGCTTCGATCTTTATTAACCTTGTCCCGGTCTGCGGCGTTGTTCTGAGCGCCATTTTTCTCGGCGAATCCATCAGTACGGCCACCTTGGTGGGTGGCGCTATCGTGATTGCCGGCGTCCGGATTTTAAATCGTTGATCTGGTGGTACACTGGGCAGTCCGGGTCGTGGGCTCCCGGCAGATAACCGGTGCTGACGAGGAATTCGTTAACGATCTCGCCACCTGTGAAAAGAAAGGTCTGCTTGAACAGCTTGCACCATGCCGTGAGATTCCGCGGATGATGGTCGTCAAGAAATCCGCGAAACGAACCCAACGCCTGGATGCGCTTGGCGTTCTCAATCGCGGCGTTCACTTTCAGGCGATTGCGGATAATGCCCGCGTCAGCTAGGAGCCGACCCCGGTCCTCTTCGCCATAAGCCGCGATTTTCGCGATCGAGAATCCGTCATAGGCTTTCTGAAAGCCCTCCCGCTTTTTCAGAATCGTCAGCCAGGATAGCCCCGCCTGATTGATCTCAAGGATCAGACGCTCGAAGAGTTCATCGTCGCTCTCCAACGCAAATCCATACTCGGTATCGTGGTAGTGCTGATTCCATTTGTCGATTCCCTGCCGCACCGCGGCACAATACGTTAGGCCCATATGCTTTTTGCTCTCGCGGCTCTTATTATCCAACTGCCGCCGCTTCCCTTGGCGGACCCCTATGCGGAGGCGACCTTCAAAACCTGGGCGATTCTCGCGCGGGCCCGTTTGCGAAACGAAGCCAATGTGGAATACACATGGTCCGGCGCGGGCCCCGCGCACCTGGGATTGATCCGCCGCCTGCCCGACGAGGCTCCGGGAAAGCAGCAGTATGTGGAGTTTTTGAAGGAAACCTACGGCTACAACATCGATCGGCTCAATGCAGCCTATGGCCTTTCAGCCAGCTCCTTCACCGATCTCTACTCTCTGGACTATCGTTCGCTGGACAAGACCCGACCCAGCGTTCGGCGGGACGATCTCGCTTTTCTGAGTAGCCTGAACGAGGTCCTTCTCGCCGACGCCAGGAAAGTGACGGGGCGCTCCGTCCGATTTCTACAATGATCCGTAACTCTATTGCGCCTATTCGCGAATCTAACTATGGGAGACGAAAAATGAACCGTCGATACTTTCTTGCCGCCGCTCTTGGAACTTCAGCCCTTTGGGCCGCCGATCGCAATGTGCGCATCGTGGCCTTCGGGCGCAACGGCCAGCGGCAAACCACCGAGGCACTTCCTATGATCACCAAGACTGACGCCGAATGGCGCAAGCAGCTTTCGGCTGTGCAGTACGACGTTACCCGCCGTAAAGGCACAGAGCGCGCTTTCTCCGGCGAGTACAACGCCCACAAGGGCGACGGACTTTATCGCTGCGTGTGCTGCGATACCGCCCTTTTCGATTCCCGCCATAAGTTCGATTCCGGCACCGGTTGGCCCAGCTTTTTCCAGCCCGTTGCGAAAGAGAATGTAGCTGAACACGCGGATAAGAGCTTATTCATGACCCGGGCGGAGATCGTCTGTGCTCGTTGCGATGCTCACTTGGGCCATGTGTTCGATGACGGTCCTCGGCCTACCGGCCTTCGGTATTGTATGAATTCAGCCTCCCTGCGCTTTGTGGCGCGGACGAGTGAGAAATAGGAGATCTCCATGATTCGCCAAATTGTAATCTGCACCCTGTTTGCGGCCTTCGGCTGCACCGCCGCTCCCCGGGGTCCGCTGCCGGACCCGGCCCAGGACATCGACAAGTCCACCGCCAAAGGCAAACAGAAGGCCGTTTTTGCCGGCGGCTGCTTCTGGTGCACCGAGGCTGTGTTCGAAGCGGTGGCTGGGGTGGACAAGGTCGTCTCCGGCTATTCCGGCGGCGACTTAGCCTCTGCTCAGTATGAGCTCGTTGGCTCCGGTCGCACCAATCACGCTGAGGCAATCGAAATCACGTTTGATCCTACGAAGATTTCTTATGGCCAACTTTTGAAGATCTTCTTTTCCGTCGCCCACGACCCGACGCAGTTGAACTATCAGGGGCCGGACCACGGACGCCAGTATCGCTCGGCCGTCTTTTATGCGGATGCCGAACAGCAGAAGGTGGTCACCGGGTATGTTGCACAGCTGGAGCAGGCAAAACTTTTTAACGGAAAGATTGTGACGGAGATCTCACCCTTGAAGGCGTTTTTCCCGGCAGAGGACTATCACCAGGATTTCGTGAAACTGCACCCGACCCATCCGTATGTAGTCGTAAATTCTACTCCCAAGGTTGCCAAACTGAAAAAGGAGTTTCCGACACTTCTGAAAAAGTAGCGGAAACCCCTTTTCATCCTAACGATCCTGGATAATCAGGAAGTCGAATGGGGTAGTGCCTCCCGGGTTGTCGATCGCGATAACCGTGAACGCACTCCCCATCGGCAGAGAGAGACGACCGCTTTGAATCGCGATTGTTCGAGTCCCGGTGGGGGTGACCCGAGCCATCAAACCAGTGTTCGCCGGTACGGCTAGGTAGCCGGAGTTGAGTCCGAAAGGAACGTTGGTAAGAGCCGCAGTACGATTGCGGAGAGTTTGGAATGGGGCACCCACGTAGACGTCGACCGCTGGGGCGCTGGGAGCCGCGTGGAGGACGCGAAGATAGCCGGCGGCCATGTCCTGCGGCAGGATGTCCTGGAGCAGAAGCAGGCGGAGGCCGGGAGTTTTGGTTCCAGCGAATCCGGCAGCAACCACCGTAAAGCTGGCTCCGCCAGCGAGGCTGACATTCACTTCTGCTACCTTGGTCTGGGTTCCAGCCACAAAAACCTGAAATATTCGCTGGCCGGCTGGGACCGGGACATAGTCGGTTGCTGTATCGAAGGGGATGCCGTCTAGCGCTACGGCACCGTCGACATAGATGTCCACGGCCGGCGCGTCAGGACTGGCGTGGACTACGCGAACCCGGGCGCTCGGGGCTTGACCAAAAGTCAGTCCAGCAAGCAGAAGGGACGCGGCTGCAAGCTTGGCAATCGCTAATTTCATCTTTCATTTCTCCAAAAAGTTACATTGGGATAGTGAAAGCGAGACCACTGGAGAGGGAGAAGCGGAATGCGCTCTCCCCCTGTCAGAGGCTTGGGGTGCCGCTTGCGATTTAAAAAATTACCGAGCGGACTAGGAACAGGTTTGACAGGTACCGTAAAGTAGAACTTCATGGCCGGTGACCTGAAAGCCCGGCGGGGCCAGCGCCTTGAAGCCGGTGAGGCAGCCAGCCAACTCGAACACCTTGCCGCACGCTTTGCAGTGGAAATGATGGTGGTGAGCCTTGCCGGCAAGTTCGTAACGGGCAGATTCTCCAGGCAGTTCGACCGTCGTCAGCCAGCCCTCGTCCACGAGAGCCTTGATATTACGGTAAACCGTGGCAATGCCGACGCCTTGCTGATCGGTCGCGGCGAGCTCCAGCACTTCGTTCGGGTTCAGTGGACGGTCCGCCAGGGCAAACGCCTCGCGGATCGCCCGGCGTTGACGAGTATTGCGGTTTTGGGATGGATCGGAAGAGGGCATTAACGACCTCAAATTACGGAAATTGCGCCGTGGTCATCGCAATGCCCATCGTGCGGATGGTGAAGATGACCGGCGACGAGGTAGTCGACGTGATCGCCATGGGGCACCGCCTCGTGGCCGCAGTCGGGACCATGGACGTGGGCGCTGTCGTGGGCGCCGCACTCGTGGCCGGGCGTGCAGTCGGCCGGATTCGCCAGAGAGAGGGCGATTAGGTGCTCATCGACATGGCCGTCGTGGAGATGATGCAGGTGGCCATCGTGCAGATAGTCTACGTGATCATCGTGTTGGACGGCAGTATGACCACAACCGGGCTCGTGCTGATGGTCGTGACTGGGATGAGTATTACAGGAAGACATATTGAGTTACTCCTTGGTTATGGTTAGAGAACGGAATCGAGATAAGTCCGGCCGGCCTTCACTAGCGTGCGCAAGAGCGTTGAAAAGAAGGTCGGCGACGTGCTGATCGGCCAGCCCGTAAAGGATGTGCTTGCCGTTTCGGCGCCGCGAAACCAAGCCTTCGTTGCGGAGAACGCGGAGGCGCTGAGAGATCGTAGAGAGGTCCTCGCCTTCCGCGGTCGCCATCTCTGTCACACACGCTTCGCCTTGGCCCAGCAATGTCAAAAGACGCAGCCGCGGACCGTCTCCCATGGCCCGGAAGATGCCCGCGGCGCGTTCAATTGCGCCGGGCTGCACCAGTGCCGCCCGCTGGCGGGAAAGGTGGTCTTGCGGAGCACAGGATGGGTCAATCGCTTTCGTCATGGAACACTTGCACAACTGTTCAACTGTGATGGTATACCGGCGGTCCCTCACCTGTCAAGCCCAATGCGGCGTGTGTTACTCTAAAGCAGTTTTTCCGATTTCTTAATCTCCATGAAACGCGCACTCATCACCGGTGTAACTGGCCAAGACGGTTCCTATCTCGCAGAGTTTCTTCTGCATAAAGGTTACGAAGTCCACGGCATCAAAAGACGCTCGAGCAGCTTCAACACGGGCCGGGTAGATCACGTCTACACCGACCTCCATGAACTCGGCAACCGCTTCTTTCTTCACTTCGGGGACCTCTCCGACACCAGTAGCCTCTGGAAACTCTTGCACGAGATCAAGCCGGACGAAGTGTACAACCTGGCCGCCCAGAGCCATGTGCGCGTGAGTTTCGATATCCCCGAAAGCACCGGCGACATTACCGGAATGGGCGCTGCGCGTCTGCTCGAAGGCATTAAACAGGTTGGCCTCGGCGAGAGCTGCCGCTTTTATCAGGCATCGTCGAGCGAAATGTTCGGCGCGGCGGATCCGCCCCAACACGAAGGCACAATTTTCCATCCCCGCAGCCCGTACGCTTGCGCCAAGCTGTTTGCTCATTGGCTGACGATCAACTATCGCGAAAGCTACAACATGTTCGCCGTTAGCGGCATTTTGTTCAATCACGAATCTCCCCGCCGGGGCGAGACCTTCGTCACCCGCAAAATCGCTCGCGCCGTCGCCCACATCAAAAACGGGATGCAGGACAAGCTCTATCTGGGCAACCTCGACTCCAAGCGCGACTGGGGCTTTGCCAAAGAGTACGTCGAAGCGATGTGGCTCATGCTCCAACAGGAGAAGCCGGACGATTATGTGATTGGCACCGGCGAGACTCACACCGTGCGGGAGTTCGTCGAAGAGGCGTTTTCTCATGTCGATCTCGACTGGCAGAAGCACGTAGATTTCGATGCCCGTTACCTGCGGCCGGCCGAAGTAGACGCCCTTCTGGCGGATCCCTCGAAGGCGAAGAAGCATATGGGCTGGGAACACCAGACCGGATTTAAGGACTTGGTAAAGCTCATGGTCGACGCGGAAATGAACGCGATTGCCGAGCGGAAAGCAGGGATCACCACGGCTGTTGGCATCGACGGCTAGCCCGGCACCGTTCTGGCGGAGATCGAAATTTTATGTTGGACCTTACCAAGAAGAGAATTGTTGTCACCGGGGGAGGAGGCTTCCTCGGTTCGTTCGTCGTCGATGCCCTCAAGGCCCGTGGATGTGAATCCGTCTTCGTGCCCCGAAAGCGGGACTACGACCTGACGAGGATGGACGGCATCGAGAAACTGTTCGCCGATGCCCAACCGGAAGTGCTCTTTCATCTGGCAGCGGTCGTCGGGGGCATCGGGGCTAACCGAATCAACCCAGGTTCGTTTTTCTACGAAAACGCGATTATGGGGATTCAGTTGATCGAGGCCGCCCGGATTTATAAGGTCGAGAAGACTCTCATCGCCGGTTCCATCTGCGCTTATCCGAAGTTCACCCCGGTGCCGTTTAAAGAGGAAGATCTCTGGAATGGCTACCCGGAGGAAACGAACGCGCCGTACGGCGTGGCCAAGAAAGCGCTACTCGTCCAGAGCCAGGCCTATCGGCAGCAATACGGGCTGAATTCGATTTTTGTGATGCCGGTCAATCTCTATGGTCCGCGCGACAACTTCGATCTGCAGTCCTCTCACGTGATTCCGGCCTTGATCCGGAAGGCTCTGGAAGCGAAAGAAGCCGGAGTCGACGAATTGGTAGGCTGGGGCGACGGGTCGCCGACCCGGGAGTTCCTTTACGTCGAGGATGCTGCCGAAGGGTTGATCACGGCGGCCGTTGGCTACGACGGCGAGGAGCCGGTCAATCTGGGCAGTGGTTACGAGATCAGCATTAAGAATCTAATGGAGTTGGTCGCCCGTCTGTGCGGATTTGAAGGGCGAATTGTTTGGGACACGGCCCAGCCGAATGGCCAACCGCGTCGCTGTCTGGACATAACCCGGGCGGAATCTTATTTCGGCTTCAGAGCGCACACTAGCCTGGAGCACGGTTTACAGAAGACAATTGACTGGTACAAGGAAAATCGACCCCGACCTGTGGGAGTCTAAGGGTTGAGAGGCCGCCTCGCCTCGTAGACATGACGCGGGCTAGATACATCCAGATCAGCAACGGGGTTGGTTCCGGCAACATCGGCGACGAGCTGATGGCTCAGGAGTTCTGGAAGCTGTTGCCAGCAGGAGTTGTGCTCGATGTCCCGATGCTTCCAGACGCGTCCCGTTATCGGGGCACCT
>JBBRIO010000015.1:0-23091 GCA_038220855.1 Bryobacterales bacterium
CACTTCCTCGCTTCGTTCAACGGGGCGTACCTGGATTTCCTTTAGTGCTTCGCTTGTGAATTCCGCTGATTCCATCCAAAGATTTATACCAGGAATTTTCGGCGTTGTCCAGCTTGTTAGACTAAACCGTTGAATTTAGAAGGATTTCGTAGAAGGACAAATCCACCCTGCGCTAATACGAGCGGCGTGTGCTTGTCTTCTAAAAATAGCCCAGTACTCCGTGTCGATGCTAACACTGGCCGCCACGAGTCAAACGCCTTTCTCCGACTGGTAGGTTCAATCAACGAAAGCTTAAAGGACGGCACTCCGCTGAACTCTCTTAGATTGCGGGTCTGATTGCTGTTCGCCCCTGACACAGGACCCGATCCATGGGCCAGTAGGGGACCGAAGTAGAGCGTCCGTGAGCATCGGAATACGAGTATGCCGCCGAGTTCCTGATCGTCGGCCCGCGCGCGGGCCACCCCCTGATCTATGGCGCGAGCCTCGATCTGATGCCGCAAGCGATCAGCAAGACCAGCGCCTCGGTGCCGCACACCACCCATCTCGGTCTCTCTGCATGTGGTACCGTAATCTGTCGAAGACTATGAGCAAACATTCCATGGATGAAGACGAAGCAAAGAGGCCAGAGTGGTTTGATGACTACGTTGACGAAGAGGACGAGGTCCAGATAAACGAGTACGACATTACGGCCACTCCTAACGACTTTAACGTCTCCACCCTGTTCAACTTCGTCGAGTCCGGCGCTGTTCGTATACCGGGATTCCAACGGAACTTCGTGTGGGATCGAGCTCGTTCATCTAAGCTCATCGAGTCGCTCATCTTGGGTCTGCCAGTCCCTCAGCTGTTCCTCTATGAACAAGCGCGAAATCGGTTTCTGGTGATCGATGGCCAACAACGACTGATGTCCATCTACTACTTCATCAAGAAGCGATTTCCGTTGAAAGAAAAGCGGTCGGAGTTGCGTTCGATTTTCGATGAAAAAGGAACCATTCCGGACGAAGTACTGCACGACGACTCCTATTTTGAGACATTCAGCCTTCGTGTGCCGGAGAAGCTACCGAACCACAAAAACAAGTTCAAAGGTCTGAATTACGCAACGCTGGGTGACTATAAGACCCAGTTTGATCTAAGACCGCTCCGAAATGTCGTCGTAAAGCAGAATGCACCTTCCGACGACGACTCTGCGATTTACGAAGTTTTCAACCGGCTGAACACCGGCGGGGTCAACCTTGAGCCGCAAGAAATACGAACGAGCATGTATCATTCAAAGTTCTACGACATGCTATACCGTCTGAACGGCCTGTCTGCGTGGCGTAAACTGCTAAGAGCCGATGTCTCCGACCTTCATATGAAGGACATCGAAATCCTTCTTCGCGGATTCGCGATGCTCATCGACGGCGAAAAATATGCACCGTCCATGGTCAAGTTTCTCAACCAGTTTTCACGCAAGTGCAAGGGCCACGACGATGCAAAGAATGAGTATCTGAAGAACCTCTTCGTCTCATTCTTGGACGCGTGTACCGAACTGCCTGAGGATGCGTTCCTCAACAAGCGGAATAAGCGATTCAACATCGCTCTGTATGAAGCTGTCTTTACCGCAACGAACCATACTGCCTTCGAGGACCGTCGGCTGATCACGGGGAAAGTGAGTGCGCAGCAGGTGGCCGCGCTCGAGTCCGACGTCGGATTCATTAAGGCTTCCCTAGAAGGGACAACGAGGACCGCCAACGTCGAAACCAGACTCCTTCGAGCGAAACAGATCATGGTGCCCCTGTAATACGATGATGTCCGATGTCGACCGTATTCATAAGGAATTCACAGACCTCATCGAATTTCTCGCTAGCAATGGCGAAATCTCACTTCGGTCGTCTGCCGACGACGCTTTCAGGAAGGTTCTCACGATCAGTGCGGCCAGCTATTTTGAACACAGACTGACCAGCATCGTAATGGACTTTGTGGAAGAAACGGTTTCGGCTGAGATGATGGTCACGGCGTTGGTGCGAAACCGAGTCGTCAGTCGTCAGTACCACACTTGGTTCACCTGGGACGCGAAGAACGCGAACGGTTTTTTCGGCATGTTTGGCGATGGATTTAAAGCTCACATGACGGCTCTGGTCAAGGCCACCCCGGACCTCGATAGAGCGATAAAGGCTTTTTTGGAATTAGGAGAAGGGCGGAATATGCTGGCGCATCAGAATTTCGCCGCGTTCGCGATGCAGAAGACGTCGGACGAGATATTTAAGTTGTATCAGGATGCAACGCCGTTCATCGAAAGCGTGCGCTCCGAGCTGCGGACCTGCTCTCAGAAGGTAAAGCTTGTGGCGGCCGTTCCGGTTGCCGCCGTTGCGTTCGAACCGGATCCACAGGACAGTCCTGGCCGTACTTAGATTGAAGCCGTCGCCGACAAGCCTACAATTCCCCCAGCCATGAATGTTGTCCGATATCTCAAGAAACACGGTCCTTGGCAATTTGCGGTTGACACCGCGTGACTCAGGCAAACGGAAACTGATTTTGCTGCCCATGTTGATATCATTCGCTAAACAGAAGGTATTTGATTAGCGGCACCCAGGTCCCCGGATCGGAGGCGCGAGCGTCAATCATTTCAACGAGTTGGCGGTTTCTAGCCATATGGCCCCAACTTTTCCGTCTGTGAACAGCACGCTCTGGGCGTGCTGTTGCCTCGTCAAAAACCACTATCCGTAGTAGGTCCCAGTCGAGCGGCTACCACCTGTTCCGCTAATCACAATAATGAATGCCTTCACTTTAACGATTCCGGACGCCGCCAAAGACTCCGGCTCAGTAGGGGGCCTGCGCTGAGCCCACCCATTTTCGGATCGAAACCGAGGGTCTGCCGCTAATCAATTACCGTCCCGATAGATGTCCTGGGCGTAGGTGAAGAACGTCCGGTTCTTGCCGTTGTATAGGCCGGGAATCCGGAAGGGTCCGTCGATTTCGACGCCGGGTTCGTTCGAACGGAACGAGGAATTGGGCGCGCCCGTAGCGTTGGCTTCAAAGGAGTTGGCGTTGAGGGCGGGATTGCGAGAGAGCCAACTGACCGAGCCGTGATACTGATTGGTGCCGGTTTTGATGGAGACGCTGATGACGCCGCCGCCCGTGCGGCCCAGCTCGGCGTCGAAGACGTTCGTGATGATCTTGACCTCACCAACGGCATCCGGCGGAGGAGAGATGGTGTTAGCGGCGCCGGTGGATTCCCGATAAGTATTGGGAGACCCGTTCAGGAGGACTTCGTTATTGCCGCCACCGAGGATGCTAACGCTATTGTCTCCGCCATCGAAGGGCCGGACGGTGGTCCCACCGGAGGCACCGGCGGTGTAGCGGGTGAGTTGGAAGACGTTTTTGGCATAGGTGGGCACGGCTTCAACCAGGCTTTGATTGATGGTGCTGCTGCGCGACGCGGAGACGTTATCGAGCAAGGGAGCTTCGGCGGTGACGGAGATGGTCTCGGAAGCCGTGCCGAGTTGAAGAAGGAAGTCCACGGCTTTGCGGTTAGAACTGCGGAGTTCGAGATTGGTTTTGACGGCAATCTTGAAGCCCGGCGCGGAGACGGTGACGGAGTAGAATCCAGGGTTGACCGGGGGCGCGTTGTAGCTGCCGGAAGAGTTGGTTTCGACGGTCGTAACGACGTTGGTTCCGAGATTCCGAATGTCGATCTTCGCTGCGGGCACAGCCGCACCCTGGGGATCGGAGATGGTTCCACCGATGACAGCCCGGGTTTCCTGAGCCCGGACGACGAGAATGCAAACGCTAAGGGCGGCGACAAGTACGAGCTTCATGGTTGGTTCCTTGGGCGTGCTCGTACGAGTAGAGCGGGGACTGAGGCTGGAAATATCTCGCGAGAACGCAGGAGAAACAATATCACCAGCGAAGGCGGGATGGAAAATCTAAGCCACCTGCCTGTCCCTGCCGATAATTCCAATCGGATCCGCCAAGCTGTGATATCCTCCCGAAAGTACCCTCGGGGAATCAACCGAACCATGCTTATCATTCGTGAACAGCAACTGAAGGCGTTCGAGGCCGCGAAGAAAAAAGAGCTGCCGGACCGTATCGTAAAATTCCTCCAGGAAAAATCCCCCTCCTCCTGCGCCACCCTCGGCCAGGCCCCTCTTCGCTCGCTCGTCGATACCGCCCTCGCCGCTGCCGCTGAGTTCAACCTCGATATCGATTGGGATCTCTACCGCTTCTGCTGGTTAGATCTCCTCTACGGCCCCGGTTTCTATGCGTCCCAACCTTGGGCCACATCCATCATCGCCGAGCCCAGCGAAAACCCAACGGCTATGATGGATCGCCTGGAGCAGTACCATCTGGATTACCCGCCGCGGGAATCCTCGGAAACCCCTGAATCCACTCCGCCCAAAGACATCCTCGACTTCAGTGTTTAGGCCGTAGAAACCGAATCCGATAACATGCCGCTCACCGTCACCGCCGATTGCCAACATTTCGTCCCCTCAATAGAACAGGCCACTGTCACCTATATCGTCCCTCCCGGCAAGAAAATCTTGCGGATGGCCCTGACGATTACAGACCGCGATGACGTTGAAGTTTACCGCGCCGGCTGGGATTCCAATCACCCGAGACTCCAGCCCCCGCCCGGCAATTGTAAGGTCAATTGGGATGGCTCGTTCAATCGCTTCCCGGTCGTGAACAACGCCATCACCAACCAGCCCGTTACCCAGTTCGCCCACCCAATCCGGTCGCCCTATACGGTAAAGCTCATCGCGCGCCTGGCCCCCGCCACCCCGCTCACCTCCCCTCCCCTCGGAGTCTCCACCCAGCCGAGTTCATCCATCGTGCCGTGCAGACTGCGCTCGGCGCTACCCCCCAAGCCCCACGTCATTCCCGTCGAAGAAGATTCCGAGGTCCAAGAAGCGACCTGCGCCGTCGCCGTTCTCTACCGCGACATCACAGTCGAAACCATGCCCTGGGAAGATGTCTACCAAGCCTGCACCGAAAAGGCCGACGCCAACTTCCCCACCGGCGGCAGCAACGCCGAAAAAACCATGTGGCTGCAGTTCAAGCTCAACGCCATCGGTTTCCACGCCGGGCCGCTCGACTCCAATGACACCCTGCCCCTCATGCGGGCGCTTTTTCAGTACACCCAAAACAGCCCTTCCGGTCTGCTCCCCAAGGTTTACGCCTTCGCCACCCTCACTGCCGGGGCACCCGGCACCGGTCTCTGGGGTTGGAAAACTGCATGGGAAAACATCTACGGCACCGTCGCCGCCATCATCGCCAACACCGGCCCGCAACCCGGCAAGGACCTCCTCACCAAGCTCAAGGCCGACGACGCCAGCCGCAACGATGTGGTCCGCACCGCCGGCTGGCTGACCCGCCAAGCTACGGCCATGGCCGTAGTCGACCATGACCAGTACTATCTAAACGGCGACTACTCCAAGCCAGATGCCCACGCCGATTATGATAAGGAACTCTTCAATCCCCCCATCGTCCCGCTGCGCGCCAAAATCCTCCTGCTGGCCAAAGCCGATGCTACCGCCGCCAGCCCTGGCGTCGATGCGCCACTCGCCGTCGGCCCCGCGGAAATTGAATGGACCGCCTTCGATCCATCCGACGAACTCCGCGCTCCCGAAGGAAACCTTCCCAACCTCCCAGCCGAATTCCGCCCCAAAGCCAAACTCTATTTGACCGAGATGATGAAATCGCGGGCCGCCAATGCCGGCCATGCGCTCGACCCGCGGGATAACTGCCCCACCGACCTGGGCGGGGTCCGCACTTCGCCCGCCGACATGAATGCCCACTTCCTCTCCCTCGAAAACCTCACGGCTCCCGTCATCATCGGTACGAAGTTCTTTGGCGTCGCCCATTCAGCACCGGACCATCCTCGCAACGAGTTCGGCGCCGCCCCCGTCTACTTTCAAAGCTCCTATATCGCCGGCGATAATTTCGTCGTCCAAGCCCGGCTCTCCCTCGACAACGTCGCCGGGGGTGCAGTTAAGCCGTTGCACACCAATTTGGCGGGCTTGGCCAATAGCTTCGGCCCGCTCGCCTGTCTGCCGCAATCGCAGGAACTGCCCGCCCTCAAACAGTCCGGCAAGCTCACCGTATGGCGAAGGCATCGCATTCTCCGCGAAATTAGTTGGGCTCCGCAGCCTTATCCCGCTACCGACTGGGGATCCATCCAGCCTACCTTTGCCAACGCCTACATCCTGTTGATCCCGCCCGCCGAACCGCCCATCCCCATAGAACAACTCTTCCCGCAATCCGCGCTGAAACGCCTCGTCGCGAAACTCGCCGCCGACGGCCAGGCATACTTCACCAACAATCACGCCAACCATGAAGCGAGCAGCGAGTTTGCCGCCCGCCATGCCAACCCGGTCTTCGATCCAACCGGGATGTACCCCATTCCTCTGCCTACCTTGGCCGAGGTGGAGGTCGCCACCAATGCCGACACCACCCGCGCTCCCGATCTGCGCTTCGACGCCTACTTCACCTACCTCCAGAATATCTTCCGCGATTGGCCTAAATACGACCCCTTAGTCGGCTTCTATCAGGCCCTCCGCACCGAGTACGATAAGCTCGGCCGCGGCCAAGGCTTGCTCGTTCTTCGCTCCCGTTTCGGCACCACCCCCAATTGGAGTACCGTCCTGCCCCAGCCAGTTCTGAAAGCCACCTCCAAAAAACAGGCGGCGTTCAAGTACCCTTACCGCACCCTTAGCACGGGTGGCGACTTCGGCATTGTCGCTCTCGACGAAAGCGCCATTGAAAAGTTTACCGACTTCGCCCTCGTCACCCATGAAATCGGTCACTGTCTGTTCACCACCCATCCCTGGGAGTTCCCCGGCGATCACGACAAAACCGACTTCAACTGCATTATGTACTATGGCGACAAGAATGAAGGCATCTATATCGGGTGGGGCCTGCGCGACAAGAAAGGTTTCGGCGTCCGTGTCCAGGTGGAAGGTCGCAAAACCGACAATAGCCTTAAAACTGTGCCATCCTTTGGCAAGTTCGATGGCGGCCTGGAGCCTGAAATCCTCGAGTCTGGTCCCTCCAAAAAACGCTTCTACTGCCGGGGAACACCCACCGAGATCGCCAAGAAACTCAGCTCACTCAAATTCACCCCGGAACGGAATCTGGACCCCGAAGTCGCAACCATCGAAATCAAAGTGCTCTTCGACGACTCTGGCCGTTGGGTCCCGAAACTCTCCGTCGGCTGGGTCAATAAGCGGCCTCATGTTGTCAAAGTCATTCCGGCCGATGGGTCGGTCAAACCCTTCGAGGGCATTACCGCCACCGCTCTAGCCGATGCCGTCCCCACCTTCTGCGGCAAGTGCCTTCTGAAGCTCCGCGGCTGGCGCGTCCGCGAGGACGACGCCCACAATGGTGCCGCCAACATCATCGACCAGCCTCGCGCCATACCCGTCCTCCCGAAAATGGAGTTCGTCGGCTACAAGATCAAGGAAGGCATTTTCGCCAACCATCAGGATCAGCACATTGACGCCAAGGACGGTGCCGTTGACCCGCTCGCGCCCAACATACCCATCGGGCCGCTCGCCTTCCTTCATGTCCACAAGTTACGTTGGGAGAGCAGCGATGGAAATCTCGCCTCCCTCACCGGGATTATCACGCGGGAGGAAGTCCGTTTTGATCATCCCACCCAGGCCCCCCCCTTCTGTGACTTCGCCGATGCCGACCAGTACTTCACCCAGGCGGGCACCGGTGGGGAGCTGGGAAACTCTAATGACGACCATAGCGTCATGATCCCCTCCATGATCTGCGCTTTTCCACGTCAGGTCGGCAAAATCGTCGCCCAGCAGTGGTATCAATACTCCTTCGACGGCATCAACTATCAGAACATTGAAGGTGCCGCCTACCTCTTGGAAAAAGAGGTTTCGCAGGACTCCAAGGGCCGCTGGATCCTAACCTTCCGCAAGAAGAATTGGGTGCCTTATAACCCAGTGCCCTATTCTTTCGAGGCCAGCTACTACATCGGCCCGCCTCCCGTGACCCAGCCCAAAATCCAGGTCAACACCCAGAAGGGAACAATGGTGGCACCCTTCATCTCTCCTGCCGCGACTCGCTACCTATCGGGTGACCGTGAAAGTTTTACCTACTCCAGTTCAGAAAAGGCTGTTGAGTTGGCGTATCTCAAAAAGAAGGGCTATCACGTATAGCCCCTACCCCGGGCGGCCTCATCCCGAGATTGATTCAGATACAGACCGCCACAGGAATGGAGCGTCTCTGCATCCCCCCGTCTGCCATTTCCTTCTCGGCCCAGCCCAGGCTCACAGGAAACATGGCCGCCAGCTCCTCCAGACCAATGTTCCCCGCCTTGAAAGCAGACGGGGACTTCTCCCGCAACTCGTCCGAATAGGGTCGCGCCATACCGATTCGGCACCGAAAATCCAGAGCCCCCTATAGATCAGGTTTTGCCCAAATCGCTCCAACTGCCGTTTTTAGTCATAGGCATCAAAGCCTCAATCTTCGCGCGGTAGCATGGTTCTCATGGGAAAAGTTGTTCGCATCTTCCGTAGCTTTGCGGAGGCGGATTTGGCGGAGGCCGGCAAAGACAGGAACATGTCCCCCGAACCATCCGGAGACCAGACTGGACCGCTTTCGTTAGCCGGGTGAAACGTGAAGCGCGTCACCAGACCGCGCGCCGGATCCCGAACCCAGAGATCCAGATTCCCGGCTAGACGGCTTGCGAACGCCAGTCGCTTGTCGTCGGGCGAAAGAGATAGGACCATGCCGACCCCAATCGGCTCCCCGACAGTTTCGAGTACCACCCCAGCGCGGTTCAGCCACGTCAACTGAACGGTCGCCCGTCTGCCCGCGCGCCAGCAAGCGGACCACTTTCCCCTCCGAACTGTTGCAAGTAGGCACTAGAACGTAAACCTGGCCACAAGCTGCCCCGTCCGAGGCGTCGGAAGCGACGAGTTCACACTGTTTGAAGCGATCGTGAGGTAGTTCAGAAATCCAAAGCCGCCCGTCAGCAAACCGTTCGAAGACCTCGTAGGCGCTAGAGCGGGGCTGCCCGTGCTGGGGTCTGGAATCGACAGATCCTGATTGAACAGGTTGAAGAATTCGGCCCGGATGCTCAACGTCACCCTCTCCCGAACCTGGAATTCCTTCCCGAATCCACCAGAGACGATCGGCCGGCGCTGTCCGCGAAAATCGTTGAAGTAAGTGATATTGCTGCCGGGAACGCCGGCTGTCTGATCCTGCCACGCGGCCGGGTTCAGAATCGTGTCCTGCGTCGGGTCGATGCAGCCGCAGTTCGGGTTCTTCAAGAACAGCGGTACACCCGCCACCCGGACTTGACGGGTGTAGCCCGTCGCCAAAAATCCGCCGATGCCGTTGTTCGATCCCGGCGCTGTCAGCAACGCGCCGCTCTGCCAAGTCGTAATTGTCCCCACCCTCCAATTACTCAATACGGCGTTCGCCACCCGGCTGCGCTTGGCGATTCCAACGGCTGGCACGGTATAGCTGACGCTCAAGCTCGCGATATTCGGGACATGGTTCGGCGACAGCCCCTTGAAACTCCTTCGATCATAAATATTCCCGGTATTCGTCGAGTTATCCAGCGTCTTCGAAAACGCATAGGAGAACGTGGCCGTCAGGCCATGCGAAAAGCGCTTCGTTGCTTTGGCCTGCAGCGCGTCATACGAGGACGCCCCCAACGGAGCCAACAGTTGACCCACGCTACTGAACTGGGGGAACGGTCGCAAACTTTGGAGCACCGTGCCGCCCGCTGGAAAATTGGCATACGGCGGCTTGAAGCCCGCCGCCACCGCCGCCGGGGAACTGATAGCCGAGTTCAGCAGCGTTCGCGTCGCCGCGTTCGTAAGATCCCCCAAACCCACGCGCTGCAGCGTCGCCGGATTCACGGCGTTGTAGTTGATCAACGCACCCACATTGTACGAAGAAGCCCCGCCGCCGCCGGCATTCTGCCAAACCGTCCGGTTGCCAAGGTACGATACCTCCACCACCACATCCTTCATCAAATCCCGCTGCACGGAAACGCTCCACTGATTCACCCGCGACGGCCGTCCACCGTTCCGATCCACCAGCGCCGGCGCGGCCTGCACCGCCCCTCCAGGAATCACATTCAAACCCGGATCGTATGCCGCGCCATAAAGCAACTGCTGGTCCAGCACGAGCGGCCGGGAGATGGTTCCCGCCGCGACGCCATTACCAGGTGACGGAAGATTCACCACGTTGAACCCCATGCTGGCCGTCGACGGCGCCGTCGCCGTCGGTGACAGCGGACCATACACCAGACCCCACCCCGCCCGAATTACCGTCTTCGGGTTAAGCTGATACGCCGCGCCTATCCTCGGACCATAAGCCAACCGGTAAGCAGGAACCAACTGACAATCGCAACGCCCGGGACCTTTGCCAGCGTAAATCACCGCCCCCAACAGACCACCCGCGTTCGGATTCGGCGTGGTCGGACTAAACGTCGACTGCCGGTTATGCAGTTCGCCCAGCGGCCCTTGGTAATCCCATCGCAGACCGTAATCGAGCGTGAGTTTGCGCGTCAGCTTCCATGTGTCTTGCGCAAACACTGCCAGCGACTTCCGGCGGTTCTGTGGGGACGACGTGTTTCCCGCCGAAGCATTGTCATAGAGTCCCAGCAGGAAACTCGCCCACGGGGAACCGGTGCCGGTCCCGTTCGGGAGCACCTGGCCATACAACGGTTGCGCCGTCTGAGCACCGCTGAAGTTAAACGTCGGGGTCAGGTTATTGAACGAAAGTGGGGTCGTCGTTTCCAGCTTCCAATCCCCTCCCACTTTGTAAGTATGGTTGCCGTGGACCCAACTCAGGTTGGCCACCGCCGTCGCCTTTTGATCGAACAGAAGCAAGCGGTTTCCCGTTCCAAAAGGCAGCGCCATGCCCCCCAGGACACTGTCGCCGACGGCATTGATGCGAGGGAATCCCGTCCCCGGCGCACCCGTAATTCCCAGCTTGGTCAAATCATACTCGGCACTAATCGGCGGCACCGTGTCCGGATTCCGGTAGCGAATGAATCCCGCGCCCAGATGAAAAAGCAACGTCGGCGTGATCGTATGATCGTAGTTCACCCGGCTCGTCATGCTCCAGATATTCTGAATCCGAACCCGCGAAAGCAGATCCGGCAGACCGTCCACGCCATTCGATTTGTCCGTGTTTTGCGATCCCCAATAGCCAGACACCTTCGATCGCACCCCAAAATTATGGTCAATCTTGATCGACGGGATCTGCTGCAGTTTGAAGAACGCTCCCGATTGGGTGAAGTTGTTCACAAACGCGTCATTGCCCAGGTTCGCCTTGGGGAAGAACGCCAGGATTTTCGCCGACGTCGGATCAATGCGGCTCGCCGGAATCACGTTGTTCGGGAAGATGGTGAGCACCCGGCGCCCAGTAGAATCGATAACTTGCGTGGCTGGATCGTAAATGGCGTTTTGTATGATCGCCCGGCCCGCAAAGTCAGTTCCCAAGTTCCGGTTGCCCGTCACCGCCAGATTGTTGCTCAGGTTCCCGGCCAGATAAGCGCCGTTGGGAACCGTCGAAGTGCCCGCGTACAAGCTCTCCCGGTCGCGATACTTTTCCATATTGAAGAAAAAGAAAGTCCGATTCTTCCCGTTGTAGAGCTTCGGGATAAACACCGGCCCACCTACTGATCCACCATAGTCGGCCAGATGCTTCACGACCTTGATATGCTTCCCCTTCCCATCGTTGGTAAAGGGAATGCCCGCATTGAGAATCGTATTTTCAAAGTACGAATAGGCGGTGCCATGAAATTCGTTCGTGCCGCTCTTGGAAGTGAAGTTGTAGACGCCGCCATTGCCGACCCGCCCAAACTCCGCCGAGAAGTTAGACGTCTGAAGCGTGAACTGTTCGATCGCTTCGACCGAAGGCTGCAGTTCATCGGACACCCGGGTCTGCCGCGCACTATCGGATTCCTGGCCTTCGAACATGATCTTGAAGTTGTTCGAGCCGCCATTAATGGAGATGTTGTTCCAGCCATTGAACGTCGCACCCGGCGTCATCTGAGCAAAAGACAGCGGATTGCGAATCGCCCCCGCTCCAATGCCGAAGTTGATCGGCAATTCAGAAATCTGTTTTCCCGTGATCGTCGTCGACTGTTCCGCGCTCTCGGTCTTCAGTTGACTCGACTGTGCGGAGATACTCACGGACTCTGCCGCCGTGCCGACCGCCAGGACCACATCAATGCGGGTTGTCACCGCTACCTGCACCAGGATTTTGGTTTGTTCGAATTGACTAAAGCCCGGCTGGACGACCTTCAGCGAATAGGTCCCTGCCGGCAACGAAAGCAGCGTGTAGTTCCCTGTCCCCGTCGTTACGGTATCGGCTTGCGCTCCGGTGTTGGCGTTCCTCAGAACGAGTTGGACGCCCGGAATCAACGCTCCGGAGCTGTCGGAAACGGTGCCGGTAATCACACCTCGATCACTCTGGGCGAAAAGCCCCGCACCCAACAACAAGTGGACCAAACGGCTCTACTTATGGAACCCTCCAAAGATCAGACAGCAAAAGCTGCGCGACGGCACTATATCACCTCACAAACTCTAGCGAGACGGGTGATTACTGCGGCGGCTCGAGCCTTGCCACCGAGGGATGGTTGCGATCTTGCGCTGCGCTGAATCATGTCGGCAACCCAACCAGCCCCCAAGTAAGTCCTCATCGGACCTGGCTGCGGCCAAAAACCCCAAGAGTACGAAGCGCTTCTGAGCGCAAAGGCCGGTTGCGGCCCCCATCAATCCCCCAAACTATCCCCCTTCCGAAGCCGCAACCGAGTCCGTTTTGCGCAAGTTCATGGACAGGAATCGAACCCTCCATCCTCGTACGCTAGAGTAGAGGGTATGGAGAAAGTGGTTCGCATCTTCAAAAGCTTCGCGGATGCGGATGCGGCAGATGCCGAGGAGGACAGGAATATGTCCCCCGAACGCCGGATCGAAATCCTCCTCGAGCTTCAGACTCGGATCTACCCGGACGCCCATGAACAAAGACTTGCGCGAGTTCATCGCGTCACTCAACTCGAAAGGAGTTGAGTACCTTGTAATCGGAGCGTACGCCGTCGCATGGCACGGCTGGCCTCGCTTCACTGCGGACATCGACTTCCTGCTCCGAATCTCCGACCAGAACGCCGACGCCACGGTAGCTGCGATCGAAGCCTTCGGTTTTGGCAGCCTCGGCATCGCCCGGGAAGATCTGAACCGGCCAGACCAAGTCCTTCAAATCGGCGCGAAGCCGAACCGAATCGACCTCATCACCTCAATCTCCGCGGTGGACTTCCCCTCGGCCTGGGAAAACAAGGTTCCTGGGACCCTTGACGGCTTGCCCGTATTCTTCATCAGCCTCGACGACTTGATTCGCAATAAAGAAGCTACCGGACGACCCAAGGACCTGGGCGATGCGGACGAACTGAAGAAGCGCCGCCCGACTTTACCGAAGTAGCGGGCGGCGACGAAAAGGGCAACAGGTCACAATCCGATCTGCTCGGATCAGAAGCTGAGTTTTGCGCCAAGTTGGATGACTCGACCAGGGCTCGCGCTTTGGATCACGCCGTAGCTGGCGTTGCCGACCTGCGAGTTCGGCAGGCCGAAGTTCACTTTGTTGAGGGCGTTGAAGAACTCACCGCGCAACTGAAGCTTGATCCCCTCTCGGATGGAAATCGACCGGAAGAGGGACAGGTTCATGGTGGCCTCGCCGGGGCCATCAAGGATGTTGCGGCCCGAGGTGCCGAAAGTGCCGCGGGCGGGCTGGGCGAACGCACCGCCGTTGAACCATTGCAGCCGGGACTGGGTGAAGCCGGAGCGAGGGTCGCCCACCTGCTGGGCGAACTGGTTGGAGGCGCCGCAGTTGCAGACGTCGCCTTGGGAGGAGACCGAGAACGGGAAGCCGGAACGGAAGCTGGCGATCGCATTCAGCGTCCAGCCCTTGACGAACCGATTCGCACCGGGCAATTCGTAGGTGGAACTGAGCACCGGCCGATGACGGAGATCGAAGTTGGAGCGGCCTTTATTCAGACGGAGGTTGAAGATATCGCGAGCTGCATCATCAATGAGCGAAGCCCCGTCGAGGCTTTTCGAAACGGTGTAGCTGACCAGATACGAGAAGCCCTTCGACATGCGCCGTTCGAGCTTGACGAAAACGGCGTGATACGTCGAATTAGCAGCGTTTTCGGTGATCCGGATGGAGTCTCCGAACAGCGGGTAGCGGCGGCGAGTCAGGATGGGCGTCGGGCGAGCGGGGTCCACATCGAGAGTCGCCTGGTTGTAATTGATCCGCTGCGCAAGAAATGTGCCTTTCGAGCCGAGATAGCCCATCTCGACCAGCGTGCCGGTGCGAACCTCTTGTTGGACGGAGAAGTTCCACTGGCTGTAGAAGGGGTCGGGAGAACTGCCGCCGGGGCCGAAGGCTCCCGGGCGGGCGGCGGCACTGCCGGTAGGCGGGAATAGGTCGGCCACACGGAGCACGTTGGGCGAATCGGCCGCGCCGTTCTGGTCGCTCCGAACGTCCGTGATTTGACCGAAGGGCGGGTTGCGAACCCACGTCCGGAGGTCCTGCAATTCAATAAGGTCGTAAAAGATCCCAAAGCCCGCGCGGACTGCCGTACGGCTGTGCCCAAAGGGCCGCCAAGCGATGCCGACGCGGGGGCCGAAGTTGTTTTTGTCGGCCGGCAGCAGACCGCGAGGCGTGGGCGGAGCGCTGATGCGGCCCGCCGGAGGAACGAGCGCTTGGGAGGTGCCGGACAGGAGGAGGCGGCCGCCCGGGAACGTCGAATCAAAGAGCGTGAGCCGGTTCTGCACGTCGGTGAGGCGAGTGTTGTAGTCATACCGCAGGCCCAGATTAAGCGTGACATTTTTGGCCACCTTCCAATCGTCCTGCCAGAAGAAGCCATAGTTGAAGCCATTAAAATTACCGGCGAGCGAAGTATTAGACCCAGAGGCGTTCAGGGGTAGCCCAAGCAGCAGGTCGGCTACGGAGACGCCCGTGGTGGCGGCGCGAACCGGGTCAGCGCTCAGACCGCCGGTGAAGGTAAGGCCGCCGCGAACAAAGCGCTCCGAGCGGTCGTTGTAGTTGAGCTTCCGCATATCGGTGCCGAACTTCATGCTGTGGCTGCCTTTTATCCACGTAAAGTGATTGACGAGGTGGTAGACGTTGGAGGTTTGGGTGGTGGGGTTGGTGTCGGTGCCGATAGTGTTGAAGCCGGTGAGGGTGATCTGCGGCACGCCGAAGGCGAGGGGTTCGTTGAGCAGGTTCTTAAGGCCGAGTTGGGCGGAGATGTTGGTGCCAAAAGCGCCGTCCTGGAGAATCAGATAATTCGGCCGGTTGTAGCCGGCGCGCAGCTCATAGAACAGGTTGGCGGTGAAGGTACGAATGTAGCTGGCCGCGAAGTTATGGGTGCGGACGTTGGTGGAGAGACCACCGTTGTCGATCGGACTGGGGTTGGTCTCGATACCGTCGAACAGCGAGTAGCGGAACATCAGCGAGTTCCGATCGTTGAACCGATGATCGAGGCGGGTCATGAACTGATTGTTGTCGCTTTGGCCGGAGAGGTTCGCGAGAAAATTGTTGCCCGTGGGTACGCTGAGATTCGGCGCGGGGTACAGCTTTAGGAGGTCGCGGGCAAACGAGGTGACTCGAACGGCGGGCACGATATTGCCCGGAAATGCCTGGCGCGAGATCACGCCGTCGGCGGCGCGGATTGTCGTGGCGGGGTCGAAGATCAGCCGGTTATTGCGCTGCCCAATGGGATTGAAGTCGCCGCTACGTTGGGCCAGGGTGGGAACCGTCAGTTGGGCCAGCGACCCGCGGCGGACGCGGGTGCCTTCGTAGTTGACGAAGAAGAAAGTCTTGTCTTTTTTGATTGGCCCGCCGAGGACGCCGCCGAACTGGTTATAGCGAAACGGCTGGCGGCCGCGGCCGTTGAGGTTGTCGAAGAAGTTGGCGGCATCGAGCTTTTCATTGCGAAAAAAGTGATACGCGGTGCCGTGGAAGGCGTTGCCTCCCGAGCGGGTCGTGGCGTTGATCTGCGCGGCGAAGCGACCGAACTCGGCGGCGTAGGATGACGTTTGAAGCTTGAACTCCTGGATGGCATCGACCGAGGGAAAGATCGAGGGCGTCAGAAAGTGGGGGTCCATCGCATCGACGCCGTCAATGAGATAGCCGTTCGATTTTTCGCGGGCACCGCCGACTTGAAAGGCCGGGGCGTTGAGGCCGCCGGGGAAGGGGCGGCGGTTGGCGATGAAGGAACTGGGAGCCGTCGGGGTGACGCCCGGGGCGAGTTGGGCCAGCTCAAAAAAACTGCGGCCCCGGAGAGGCAGGTTCTGGATCTGCCGCTGATCAATGACTTGGCCGACCGAACTCGTTTCAGACGAGACCAAAGGTGCGCTGGCCTCCACCTCGACGCTCTCGTTGACCTGGCCAATCTGAAGAGCGATATCGATGCGGGCGGTCTGGTCCACCTGGAGTTCGAACGCCGCCACGGTGCTTCGTTTGAAGCCGGGGCGCTCGGCGGTCAAAGTGTAAAGGCCGGGGCGGAGGAGGGTGAATCGATACTCTCCCGTCGCGTTGCTCTGGGCGGTCTTGGCCTCTCCGGTGGCCTGATTGGCCAGGGAAACAACGGTGTTAGGGAGCAGTGCCCCCGAGGCATCGGCGACCGAGCCAACCAGCGAAGCGGTGACGGACTGGGCCAACGAGGCCAGAGGCAGGAAACAGGTAAGCAGCAGCAAGCGCGACATGGACGGCTCCTAGACTAAAGTGCTGCTGATATATTACTGATGTATTAAGAGGCAGTCAAGCTGATGGTAACCCGGGGTCCCGCGCTGTCCCGATTGAGCAGGTTTTCGAGCAGATAGGCCGCGGCATGGTCGAAATGCAGGTGCATCCGTTGTTGGGCCGTTTCGCCGTCTTCGGCTTCGAGGGCTTCGAGAATTCCGACGTGTTCGCGATGGGAGCTGAGCAGTTTGACTGGGATCTGGAGCGAGAGTGAGCGGAAGCGGACGAAGTGGTCCTGGACGCTTTCCAGCATCTGACGAAGGGTTTGGTTACCGCAGTGTTGGGCACAGATGGCGTGGACCTCCTGGCCTTTTTCAAAAAGTTGCCGGGGGTCGGCAAGCCGGGAGAGCTCTTGGGATAGCAGTTGCAGGCGCTCGCGCGGGGCCCTGGTGGCGGCTTGGCGAGCCGCTTCACCTTCCAGAAGCCGGCGGACGGCGTAGAGCTCACGAATCTGACGCAGATCGAGGGGGGCAACGAAAGTGCCTTGGCGGGGGCGGATCTCGATCAGGCCTTCGCGTTCAAGGCGAAGGATGGCTTCGCGGACCGGGGTGCGGCTGAGTTTGAGAGAGTGGACGTATTTGTCGATGGAGATGGAGTCACCGGGGGCGAGCGAGTTGGTAAGGATCTCGCGTTTAAGTTTGCCATACGCGAGATCGGTCGCCGAAAGGGCGGGGGCGGGGATGGGGGCTTGCTTTTTTGATTTGGCCACGGCTCCCTTTACGATACCAAACGATTGACAATCGACTGATATATCTGATAATCATCTAGACGGTTATGCTGCTACACAAACTGACGTTATTGACATGCCTGCTGGCAGGCACGGCTGAGGCCGTGGAAATCGCCACGGGAACAATGCTGGGCCAAGGGTACGAACCGCGCAGTTTTTACCTGCGCGAAGGCAAAGGTGCTTGGAAGAAAACCTACTCCGGCCCCGGCTTCCGGCCCGGCGCGGCCGGACGGTTAATGAACGTGCGGGTGGCGCAAGCCGTGGTGCATGACGAGTGGTTGACCGAAGAGGCCTTCGATCCCGAGAAGAACACCGAACGGGTGATTGCCGCCCTCGATGATTACAAGAAGCACGGGATCCTCTCGATCAGTGTTTCCTTGCAAGGGGCGAACGCGGCCTACGAGCGAACGGCGCACATCAAGCGCACGCGGCCGTACAAGCTTGGCCCCGGCAATGGGATGTCGATGAGCGCGTATGAGAGTGACGGCAGCTTGAAGCCACGCTGGATGGCGCGGACTCTACAGTTGGCCCGGGAGTTGGACAAGCGGGGGATGGTCTTGAACCTCGTCTACTTTTATGCTTATCAGGACGAGGCGCTTTCCAGTCCTGAGGCCATCGACAAGGCAACCGTCGCGACCACCGATTGGCTGATTGCGAACAACGTCCGGAACTGTATTATCGAGATCGCCAATGAGTACAACGGCGGCGATTTTGACTACAACCGCTACATTGAGCGAGCGATGGGGCATCTGATCCAGCTGGCCAAGTCTCGATTTGTTGAGAAAAAGGCGGAGTTTCGTCTGCCGGTGAGTGCATCGTCCAATGGGGAGGTGAAGCCCGGCGAACAGATCATGAAGGTGGCCGATGGGGTTCGCGATTATGCCGATCTGGTCTTGACCCATGGCAACCACTTGAGCCCCGAGGTGAAGCGCAAGCGGGTGAAAGAACTTGCCTCCAATCGCGGGGTTCCCGGGCCAATTGTGATCAATGAGGACGACATTGGACGCGAGACGACGCTTGCGCATCTGAAGCTCGAGTTGGGCAGCTGTGACGCGATTTGGGAGAGCGGCGGAAGCTGGGGCTACATGCCTTGGGTACAATTTCAAATCTGGCCGTTTGTCGACTATCGGCCAGGGAGTTCGGCGGTGGTGACCGACGAGATGCCGGTGCCGGAGCGGAACCGGGCGTACTTCAAAGCTGTTCTTGAGCATGTCGCCCAGAAGATCTACCAGAAGAAGATCTACAAGTAAGTGGCGGCACCAGGCTTCAATTCGCTGGCTGCATGGCCGTGGAAGGTGTGCGGGTTCCTGCTGTGCGCCACCGCGCTGAGCTACCTGGACCGCCAGGCGTTGAGTGTGGCCGCCCCGTTAGTTTCCAAAGAGCTGGGGATGGATAACCGGCAGCTTGGGCTACTGCTGAGCGCCTTCTTTTACACCTATGCCGGCATGCACCTGTTCGTCGGTTACTTTTTGGACCGCTACAACATTCGCATCGTATACGGGCTGTTTGTGGGGTGCTGGAGCCTGGCCCAAATGGCGAGTGGCTTTTCGCGGGGTTTCGGGGAGTTGTTTGCGGCACGGCTGTTCCTAGGCACGTTTGAGGCGGCTGGACAGACGGGGGCCGCGCGGATCATCGCTCGGATTGTGCCTGCTAAAGACCGTAGCTTTGCCAACGGCATCATGATGTCCGGCGGCAGCCTGGGCGCGGTGATTGCTCCCGTATTGGTCTTAAGCTTGAGCCAATCGATCGGCTGGCGCGGGGCGTTCGTCGTATTGGGGTTGATCGGTCTGGTCTGGGCGGGCGCTTGGCTACTGTGGTTTCGGCCGGGGCCGGAGGTCCTCTATGGGAAGGCGAGCGAGGAGACGACGGACTGGGGGCTGATCCTCCGAAAGCCGCAGTTTTGGGCCTGCGCGGGTGCCGCCGCCTTCGGGGTGCCAATCATCCATATCGCCTCCAGTTGGATGCCCACGTTTCTGGTCCAACAGTGGAAACTGACCCTCGGCGGAGATTTGAGCGGATCCTTGTTTGTGATCTACCTGGGCCTCGATGTCGGGTTTGTCGGAGGAGGGTTTTTGATCCGGCGTTTGGTGGAAAGGGGAAGCGGGTTGATGGCGGCCAGGCGGGGCGTGTTGCTGCTGGCGGCGGGACTGATGTTGATGGCCGTGACGGTTCCCTTTGCCTCCGACGTCCGATGGGCCGTGGCGGGTATCTTTACGATGAACGTCGGACGGGCGTGTTGGGGGGCGATCTTCCTCACTTACAATCAGGAGATCGCTCCGGGCCGGGTGGGCATGGTCGCGGGGATCATGGGTTCGATCGGCGCGTTTGCGGGGGCGGTGATGGTTTGGCTGATTGGGAATGTGAGCCAGCAGTCTGGATTCGATGCGGCGTTTTATGGCATTGGCTTGCTGGTAGTGCTGGGCACATTGCCCTTATTACTCGTCAGATGGGAGGAACGGCATGACGCATAAAGTGGCCCTGGTGGCCGGAGACGGAATTGGGCCCGAGATTAGCGAGGCCACACGGAGCGTCGTGGAGGCGGCCGGCGTTCAGGTGGAATGGGTCGAAACGCCGGCGGGCAAGGCCGCGTTTGACCGTTTCGGCGACGAGTTGCCGGCCGAGAGTCTCGAGCGGATGGTGAGTATCGGGGTGGTGTTGAAGAGCCCGTTGCTGGCCGAGCGACAGAGCGGAGGAGTGACCGTCCGGCGCGGCGGGGAGAGCCGGCACTATCCCAGCGTGAACAACGCGCTGCGCCGGGAACTGGGCGCGTATGTCAACGTGCGTCCGGTGCGCGGGTTTGCGGGCGTCAGCGGAGCTTATGCCCGCATGGACCTGGTCATCATGCGTGAAGTGACCGAGGATACGTACGCGGGAATTGAGCGGCGTGTATCGGCCGATCGCGGCGAAGCGACCAAGGTCACCACGCGGCAGGCAAGTGAACGGGTGGCCCGCTATGCGTGCGAGTATGCCTTGCGGCACGGCCGGAAAACGGTGAGCGCGATTCACAAGGCCAACGTCCTGCACCATACCGATGGCTTGTTCCTCGAGGTGGTCAAGGGGGTGGTCGAGGAGTACGGTTCGTTGCGCTTCAGCGACAAGATGATCGACGCGGCGTGTTACCTGGTAGTAAAGCAGCCTGAGCAGTTTGATGTGCTCGTGATGCCGAACCAATACGGCGACATCTATTCCGATTTGGTGGCGGGCTTAGTGGGGAGTTTAGGACTCGCTCCGGGATCGAACGTGGGCGACGAAGTTTCGATGTTTGAAGCCGCGCACGGAGCGGCGCCGGATATTGCGGGCCAAGGCGTGGCCAATCCCATCGGGTTGATTCTGTCCGCCGCGATGATGCTGGAGCACCTGAGCGAGAATGCCGCGGCGAAGCGGGTGCGGGAGAGCGTGGCTACGGTGCTTGAACGCGGAGAGGTTCTCAGCGGAGACCTGGGCGGGCGGGCGACAACTCGGCAAGTGGCGGAGGCCATTTGCGAGGCCATGGTGGTAAGGCAATGAGCCGGGATTTGGAAGGGGTGTTTGACACCCACGTGCATACCGCGCCGGACGTGCGTCCGAGAAAGGTAACCGCTTACGAACTGTGCAGCGCGGCCGCGGAAGCGGGCATGGCGGGAGTCATGCTGAAGTGCCATCATGCGTCAACAGCGATGGTGGCCGGCACGCTGCGGCAGGCATTCCCGGGGCTGCGAGTCATGGGCTCGATCGTTTTAAATCGGGCCGTGGGCGGGTTGAACCTCGAAGCGGTCGACGCCGCGATCCGCATGGGGGTTCAGGAGGTGTGGCTGCCGACACTCGATGCCGAGAATGAGCGACTGTACCGTGGACTGCCGGGGACCGGCCTGGAGATGTTGGATCAGCGTGGGGCGGTCCGGCCGGATCTGATGGCAATCCTCGAACGGGTGGCCGAGGCGGGAGTGATTCTGGGCACCGGACACCTATCGGCGATGGAAATTGAAGCGGTCGTCGCGGCGGCGCGAGAGCGCGGAGTGAAACGGATTTTCGTGACCCACCCGGAGAGTAACTTCCAACGATTACCAGTAGAGTTTCAACGACGGATCCGCGGCGAGGGATTGTACTTTGAACGGTGTTTTGTGCGGGAGGGGTTCTCGGCCAGTTGGGAGGTGATGGCGGAGGGAATCCGTGCGGTGGGGGTGGAGAGTACGATCTTTGCGACCGATCTGGGCCAAGTGGATAGCCCACACCCGCTGGATGGGCTGCGAGAGGGACGCCGGCGGCTGAAAGAACTAGGGTTTGGGGAGAGCGAATTGCAGCGGATGATGATCGACAACGCCAAGGAGGCACTGGGATGAAGTCGCGGCTCGCATTCTTGCACACGTCGCCTCCGGCGATTGCGCCATTGATGCGGTACTACGGGCGCGAGGCACCGGAGTTTGGGATTGTAAACCTTCTCGATGACGGCATTCTGGAACACTTCCGCTCCGGGGACGAGGCTGCGGCGGAGAGCGCCTTGGGGGAGTTGCTGCACCGGGCCTGTACTTCCTACGGAGTGAAAGCGGCGCTGGTCACCTGTTCGTCGGTCTCTCAGTCGATGCTCGAATCGCTGCGGCGGCGGAGCCCGGTGCCGCTCCTGAAGGTGGATGTGCCGATGGCGGAAGAGGCGATGCGCCGAGGGAAGCGGATCGGAGTGGCCTACACGTTTGCTCCGACGCTAAGCCCAACGACCGCGTTGTTCGACGGCCGGGCGGAGTTACATCCGTTGTGGATTCAAGGCGCCTACGACGCGCTGCTGGCGGGCAATCCGGAGGAGCATGACCGGTTGGTGCTCCAGGGCCTCGAAACCGTGCGGGAAATGGGCGTAGAGGTGATTGTGCTCGCACAGGTTTCGATGTCGAGAGTGTTGCCCCAATTGCGAGAGGACTTTGAGGTGCCGGTATTGTCGAGTCTGGAGACGAGTCTGCGTGCGCTTCGGGACACACTCGCATGAAGGGGCTTTGCTTTCCGGTGGCGACGCCGGAAACGCGGGATCAGGGAATGCTGGCGTTGAGAGGCGATTTGGCCGCGTCCTTCTCTGTGTTGGCCGAACTCGGGTACGCCGGGGCCGAGTTGATGGTCCGCGACCCGAAATCGCTTTCGGCGCGGGAGATTGCAAGCATCGCGCACGATCATGGATTGGTGATTCCGGCCGTGAGCACAGGCCAATGCCGGAAGGAGGACGGATTGCAATTGTGCAGCCCGGATTCTACCCTGCGGCGGCGCAGTGTGGACCGGACGAAGGAGGTGCTGGACTTTGCGGCCGAACTAGGGGCGCTCGTCAATATTGGCGCCCTGCGAGGGACGTTGCCGGACCGGGCGCTGGGCGTCGAGAGCTTGGTGGAGCTACTCGCACATTCACCGAGGATAGCGGTGGAACCCCAGTGCAAGTGGGTCTCCAACTGGATTCATACGGTGGACGACGCTTTGGAGTTGAACCGCGAGTGCGGCGGTCTATCTATCTTGTTTGATGTGTACCATGCCGAACTTGAGGAAGCGAGCGTGCCGGCAGCCATGGCAACGGCGAGAGAGCGGATCAGTTGGGTGCAATTCTCCGACAGCAACCGGAAGGCTCCCGGATGGGGGCATTGGAATTTCGGCGA
>JBBRIO010000016.1:0-22652 GCA_038220855.1 Bryobacterales bacterium
CCTTCCCGGAACACCCTAACAAAACTCAATACCCCCATTTGGAGTAAGCAATGGTTTCTTCCTTTCGCCTCGCCTTCACGCTCTTCCTCGGGCTCTGCGCCGCACTGCCCAGTCTTCCGCAAATCACCACCGCCGAAATCACCGGCACCGTCACCGATCCCGGAGGTGCCGTCGTAGTCGGCGCTAACGTCACCATCACGAACGTCGCCACCTCAGCCACCCGCACCTCCACCTCCAACGAGGAAGGCGTCTATCGCATCCCCTCCCTCAACCCCGGCCTCTACACCCTCCGCATCGAACTCGCCGGCTTCACCGCCCAAGTCCGCACCGGCGTCGAACTCCAGGTCGCCCAAGTCGGCCGTATCGATGTCGCCCTCCAAGTCGGCAACGTCAGCGAGGTCGTCGAAGTCAAAGCCTCCGTCCCCCTCATCGATACAGACACCACCTCCCTCGGCACCGTCATCGAAAACCAACGCATCGTCGAACTCCCCCTCAACGGCCGCAACTATCTCCAACTCGCCGCCCTTACACCCGGCGCCACCACCGCCGCGCCCGCCTCCTTCGTCGCCGGACTCCGCCAAGGCGGCACCCGCTCCCTGTTCACCCTCAGCGTCGCCGGGCAACGCATCTTCTTCAACCGCTACTCCCTCGATGGCCTCGAAAACACAGACCCTAACTGGCAGTCTTATATCTTTCTTCCCTCCCTCGACGCCCTCCAGGAATTCAAAGTCGAATCCGGCACCGTCCCCGCCGAGTATGGCCTCAACGTCACCCAAATCAACGTCACCACCAAGAGCGGCGGCAACAACGTCCATGCCACCGCCTGGTGGTTCGTCCGCAACAACGCCTTCGACGCCCGCAATTTCTTCACCCCGGCCACCGCCCCCATGCCCCCCTTCCGCCGTAACCAGTTCGGCTTCACCCTCGGCGGTCCCGTCGTCATCCCCAAACTAATCAACGGCCGCAACAAACTCTTCTTCATGGTCAACTACGAAGGCCTCCGCGAACGCAAAGCCCTCGTTCAGCCCTCCACCGTCCCTCCCCAAGGCTGGGTCGCCGGTAACTTCTCCGCCGTTAACGGCACCATATTCGATCCCTTCTCCCGCCAACTCGGCCCCACCGGAGCCGTGCTCTCCTCCACCCCCTTCCCCGGCAACATCATCCCCCGCAACCGGATCGCCCCCATCTCCACCGCCTACATGACCCAATGGATGCCTCAGGTCCCTGGCCTCACCGTCTCCCCCAATAACTTTGTCAACACCGAAGGCCGCCCCACCGACGCCAACCAGCAAAACGCGCGCTTCGACTACACCCAGTCCTCCAACGTCAACTGGTTCTTCCGCTACTCCCATCAAGGCGAGTTCCAGTACAACCCCACCCCCATGCCCGGACAGGGCAACAATGTCCCCGTCCAGGCCCACTCCGGTGTCTTCGGCAACACCCGCGTCTTTGGCCCCAACAAGGTCAACGAGTTCCGCGCCGGCGTCAGCCGTTTCGAGAATTCGAACATCCCCATCCAGGCCGGCGTCCGCAACGTAGTCCGGGAACTCGGCATCGATCCCGCCCAGATCCCCAGCGACTTCCCCCTCTATTGGGGCGTCCCCAATCTCACCCTCGGCGGCGGCTTCACCCTCGCCGGCAACTCCGCCGACTCGCCCTTCAACAACTACGACACCATGATTCAGGCCAATAACAACTTCTCCTGGAACAAAGGCAAGCACTCCTTGAAGTTCGGCGGCGAAGTCATGCGCACCCGCTTCAATCAACTCGGCGGCGTCACCACCCGCGGCCGCTTCAACGTCAACGGCCAATACTCCTCCAGCGGTATCCCCGGCCAACCGATCATCTCGGCCAATAACGTCGCCGACTTCATGCTCGGCACCTTCTCGGTCGCCGAAGGGCAAATCGGCGTGCCCCTCGCCAACTACCGCAACCTCTATCACGCCTACTACCTTCAGGACACCTGGCGAGTCGGCAAGAAACTCACCGTTAACTTCGGACTCCGCTGGGAAAACTATACCCCCTGGACCGACAAGTTCGACAACATCATCAATGTCGATATGAAGTGGGACAACTCCGTCATGCCCACCTTCGTCCGCGCCGGCAATGGCGACCCCTATCAAGGCAACCCCTGCTGCCGCCTGCCCGCGTCCATTCCCTTCGTCCGCGATGGCCGCCGTGGGCGCGGAGTCCAGAAAAACCGCCTCGATAGCTGGGGACCTCGCATCGGCCTCGCCTACCAGATCAACTCCAAAACCGTCTTTCGCTCCGGCGCCGGAATCTACTACGCCCAGGAAATTCAGAATAAAAACTTCGAAGTCGTTCGCAACGCCCCCCTCTCCATCCGGCGCAACGAAGTCGCCAATACAAACTTCCCCAATCTCACCTGGGACCGCATCTTCACCACCGGCAACATCCCTTCTCTCGCCTTCGGTCATGAGTACGACGTCGCCCGGCCCCGGATCTACCAATGGTCAGCCGGAGTCCAACGCCAGCTCTCCGCGAACGCCTCTTTCGAAGTTGCCTACGTCGGCTCCTCCGGCAACTATCTCGAAGGGCCCGGGACCTTTAACGTCGCCGCTCCCGGACCCGGTAACATTAACGCCCGCCGCCCCTTCCCCATCTTTAATGGAACCTACGTCTGGATCGAAGGAGCCTACCAATCGAATTACAACGCGCTCCAGGCCAAGTTCCAGCACCGCCTCTCCAACGGACTCAACTTACTGAGCGCCTATACCTATGGCAAGTCCATCGATAACAACAGCGCGTACCGCACCCAATTCGGCGACGGCGGCGGCTCCGATCCTTACAACAAACGCCTCCTTCGCGGTCGTTCAGCCTTCGACTTCCGCCAAAACTGGACCACCTCCCTGCTCTACCAACTCCCCTTCGGACGCGGCCGGCACTTCGGTCCCACCATGTCCCGCCTCGCCGACACCGTCGCCGGTGGCTGGCAGGTCGGCAGCATTATCACCATGGTCACCGGCTTCCCCTCCACCCCCGGCTGTGGCTCCGGTGCCGTCCAAAACGGCGACGGCGGGTGCTATCCCGATGCAACCGGCATCAGCCCCAAACTACCCCGCGGCGAACAGGATCCCCGCCGCTGGTTCAACACCGCCGCCTTCGTCAACCGCCTCCCCAACTCCGGCTTCCGCTACGGCAACTCCGGTCGCAACGTCATTGATGGCCCCGGACTGATCAACTGGGATGTCTCCGCCATCAAAAACTTTAAACTCACCGAAAAACACAACCTGGAACTTAGAATCGAGTACTTCAACGCCGCCAACCATCCCAACTTTGGCATCCCCGGTGGAACCGTCGGCGGTCCCACCTACGGTGTCATCTCCAATACCGCCAGCGACTCCCGCCAAGGCCAGTTCGCGCTCCGGTACTCCTTCTAACCGGCTAGGGCTGTAAAACGTCAATCGGGTCTGCAACTGTATCGCAGACCCGAACAGCTCATTCGGCCCCGAGCGTACCGCGGCCCCCCCGGGCTACCAGATTCTGCCACACACCTTCAAACGATCTTGGGCCTCAACCACCGAAGACCATTTGGCCCAACCGATCGCCCAAACGCTTGGCCGCTGCCGGGTCTTTTTCATTACAGAGTCGCTCGGCCAGCTTGAAGAACTATTGCTGCTTCCGTTGCTCAGCTTCAATCCCGTTTTCGAGCAACTCAACCAGCATGCGGGTCTCGCGTAGCCGTCTGGCTTTTGCCAATGGACACACCTTCGAATAGATCTTGGCCGGCAGGCTCACGCTCTGACGCACTGCTCTTGCCTCAACCCACATCACCCCACTATGCGCCACTCTGATGCGCGCAGAGTCATGGAGAGCATCCCAAAACGTCCCAGGGAACAACACTCCGCGGCTGCTTTTGGGTCAGCCGACTCGACGCGGACGGGCAGTCGTGCTCTGATTCAACGCCTGACGCGGGAGGGTTTTGATCACTGCCTGCCTGCTCACGTTGAGCCGAGCGGCACGCTCGTCGAGCTCCCGCAACATTCCCCGAGTCAGATCCACATTCACCCGGCGAACCGGCCTGACGACCGTGAATTCATTGGTGACAAATTTCGAAACATCCTCGCCGCGAGTAGCCATCTCAGCTATTTCATCCGCCGAAGGCTAGGTTTTAGATTTGTTCGGCATAGGCTTCTTCTTCCTGCTTGGTTGCTTTCCACGCCGTGACTAGGCTATAAAACTCTCCATCGGCGTCCTACCGGATCCCAAAGATGACCGAGCACAAACGACCGCCGCTCCAGCCAATCGCGCGAAACTGCTCGGGGTTGTCGCTCTTCCTATCCACAAGGTGCGCTTGGTCGAAAATCTCTCGCGCGGCCTCCAGGCTGACACCGTGCCTCCGCAATACCTCGCGGTTCTGTTCGGCATCGAATCCAAATCGCACCAATGACGTGACTCTTGTACCACGCCTGTCATCCCCTCTCCACATACCGTTTCAGCGCCGCCAGCCGCTTCCCCGTCTCCACCCGAAAAACTAATCGAAGCACCGGATTCATCACAAAACGAAGCCACTTCGGCCGCGCCGCAATCCGCAAGTTGTAAGTCACCCGGCTTCTCACTCCCGCCGGCGATGGAATCGTGGCATGAAGAATACTAGCCGCAAAGTCCTCGAGAAACCAAGGGCCCTGCGTCATCTTCACCGCCGCCACCCGCCCCCTCTGAAAGCTCACATAGACCGTCTCCACCCCCACCCTTCCAAACGCCGCGCGCCCCACACACAGCGTCCTTACCCCCACCCCAGCCTCCCCCACCCCTTCTTCCACCATGCAGGCTTTACTCAACAGCGTGTCCCAGCGCAGACGAATCCCGTAGTCGTGAATAACATCGAATACCTCCTCGCACGAAGCATCAATGTCGACACAACAAGCCACCGCAATTCCATGCTCCATCGTCAACCCTACGCTCTTATTGTAGGGCTGATAGAATCCGATCATGTCTAGCAACCGGCCCAACCTCCCCGGACGGCGATTCTTCCTCCGCGCCACCGGAATCCAGCTCGCGCTTCCGGTCTTCGATTCTCTAAGTGCCAGTGTGCTCGGATCCGGCATCGCCGTCTCCGCCCTCGGCGCCAACGAAAAAACGCTCCGGCCCATGCGCATGGTTGCCATCGGCAACGCCTTCGGTTTCTACGCCCAACAGTTCTTCCCCCAGGCCACCGGCCCCGACTACGACACCCCCCACCTCCTCGAACCCATCGCCCAACATCGCCAACACATCACCGTCTACTCTGGCCTCGACCACGGCGTCAAAGGCGGCCACTTTGCCGTCCACTCCTTCCTCAGCGGCGTCCGCCAAGTCGACGCCAAGGGCATGCCCGACGGCAACATCAGCCTCGACCAACGCATGGCCGAAACCGTCGGCGGAGCAACCCGTTTTCCCTCGCTCACCCTCGGCTCCGAAGAAGGCCTCCACGGCGGTTGCATGATGTCCTGGACCCGTAGCGGCACCCGTGTCAATCCCATCCAAGGCCCCCGCGAACTCTTCCGCAAACTCTTCCTCAATGAAAGCGCCGCGGAACAAGAGCGCACGAAAGACCGCCTCACGCTGCAAGGCTCCATCCTCGATTCCGTCAACGGCGACGCCCGTTCGCTAAAGCACCGCCTCGACTCGCAGGATCAGCAAAAGCTCGACGAGTACTTCACCTCCGTCCGCGACGTCGAAAAGGTCCTCGAGCAACGGCAAAAATGGGCCGGCGTGCCCAAGCCCGGCGCTCCCATGCCGGAACCCGAAAACCGCGGCCTCGTCACCGATATTCCGGTCCTCTACGATCTCATCGCCCTGGCCCTCCAAACGGATTCCACCCGCATCGCCACCCTCGAAATTGCCGGCGGTTTCGAAGCCGCCGTTCTCGGAGTCCGCAAAGAATACCACTCCCTCTCCCATCACGGCCAAGTCCAGGAAAGCATCGATCTCCTCGTCAAGCTCGAACGGTACCAAACCGAGCAGTTCGCCCGCTTCCTCGGCAAAATGACGTCGATCGAAGATGGCGACGGCTCCCTGCTCGACCACACCATGGTCCTGTTCGGCAGCGGCATGGGCAACGGCAACGCGCACACCAATGTGAACCTCCCCGTAGTCTTAGCCGGCGGCGGATTCAAACACGGTACGTACCAAGCCTTCCCCGCGGATAGCCCCAACCGCCAACCCCTCTCCAATCTCTTCCTCACCCTGTTGCAGCGCTTCGGCGTCGAGCAAAAGAAGTTCGCTTCATCCACCGGCACCTTGCGCGGGATCTAGGCCATGACCTTCGTCCTCCTGCTCGCCGCCGCTCTCGACCCCGCGACCGTATTCCTCAATTCGTATTGCGTCTCTTGCCACGGCGAAAAGGTCGCTATGGCCAACCGCCGCTTCGATCGCGGACCACTCAGTCCGGTCGATTTGCTCGCCGTCTCCCGGCGCGTCGAATCCGGCACCATGCCGCCGAAACCGTCCCCCCAGCCGACCCCCACCGAACGCCTAGCCTTCGTCACCGCCTTAGCGAACCAAGCCCCCGCAAAAGTCGCTCTGCGGCGGATGAACCGCCGTGAGTACCGCAACACCGTCGGCGACTTGTTGCAACTCGACATGGATCAATTCGATCCCACCAGCCGCTTCCCCCGCGACCAGCAGTACGCCCACATGGATAACACCGGCGACGCCCTCATCACCTCCGGCTATCTCCTCGAACAATACCTCGACGCCGCCGAAGCGGTGATCCAGAAAGCGCTGCCGGGCAAGCCCGCCCCAGCCCCCCGCACCTGGGTCTTCAAGGATCACTTCGTCCAACAGAAGGAGCTCGACGGAGCCCGGAACCGCAACAAACTCACCCAATACATGTCGCTCTTCGAGCACCCGCGCACCCCTCACTATGAAGGAGCCTACGCCCCGATCCACGCCTTCGCCGAAGGCGTACCCGTCGACGGTTTCTACGAGGTCAAAGTCCAGGTCGAAGCACTGCACCGCAAGAACCCCTATGACCCCAAGCTCTTCGGCATGGACCCGGAAGCGCCCTTCCGCTTCGGCGTCGTAGCCGGGAATGCCCGCGCCGGCTACCTGCAGCACGAACAACCCCTGCAACCGCTGATCGCCGAAACGGTCGAACTAGCCGACGGAGGCCCTTACTGGCTCACCTTCCGCGTCCGCCTCGACGCCGGCTACCAGCCGCGTTTCATCTTCCCCAACGGCATGAACAACGTCCGCAACGTCTTCAGCTCCTTCGGCCGCCGCTTCCCGCAATTTCTCCCGGAAGCCGAGCGAAACGTCGGCGCCGGCATCGTCCTCGGCCGCATCGCCATGATGAAGTTCGCCCCAATTCCCCAGATCCGCATCCATCAGGTCGAAATCCGCGGTCCACTCGATCCGCCCGCCATCCCTCCCAGCCAACGCGTGCTCTACGGCGACCGCCCCTTCGCCCCGGAACGAACCCGCGAGATTCTCGCGAACTTCGCGACCCGCGCTTACCGCCGCCCCGCTACCGTCGAAGAGGTCAACCGCCTCGAAGCCGTTGCCACCAAGCGCCGCGCCGCCGGCATCCCCGCCGAGACCGCCCTGCAGGACGCCCTCAAAGCCGTCTTGTGCTCCCCCGAGTTCCTCTACATCTCCACCGGAGAAGGTAAAGACCGCCTGCCCGCCTACGCCCTCGCCGCCCGGCTCTCTTACTTCCTCTGGGCCACGACACCCGACGAAACCCTCCTCCAGCAGGCCAGCACCGGAGCCCTCCTGCGCGAAGACGTCCTCAAGTCGGAAACCCGGCGCCTCCTCGCCAGCCCCAAATCAAACGCCTTCATCGAAGGCTTCCTCGATAGCTGGCTCAACCTCCGCAGCCTCGGCGACATGCCTCCCGATCGCGACGCCTTCGCGGAGTACTACTCGCACGACCTGCGGGTGGCAATGCGGACCGAGACCCAGATGTTCACGCGGCATCTCCTCGACGCAAACAAAAGCCTCCACGATTTCCTCGACGCCCGCTACTCCTTCCTCAACAAACCCCTGGCCCGCCTCTACGGCATGGACTCAGCAATTCCCAGCCTCGGCGGCCACCTCTTCCGCAAAGTCGATCTCCCCGATCCGCAACGCGCCGGCCTGCTCGGTCACGGCAGCATCCTCACCGTCTCCGCCAACGGCATCGAAACCTCGCCCGTCACTCGCGGCGTCTGGGTCCTCGAGAACATCTTCGGCACCCCGCCCGCTCCCCCGCCCGACGATGTCCCAGCCCTCGACCCCGACGTTCGCGGAGCCAAAACCGTCCGCGACCTCCTCGTCAAACATCGCGAAAGCCCCTCTTGCATCTCATGTCATCGCTCCATCGACCCGCCCGGCTTCGCGCTGGAAAACTTTGATCCCATCGGCCGGTGGCGAACGAACTATCCCGGCGGCAAAGCCATTGATGCCTCGGGCGTTCTCCCCTCCGGCGAAAAGTTCAACGACATCGTCGGCCTCCGCAACGCCTTGGTCCGGCGCAACGCCGACTTCACCCGCACGCTCACCCATAAGATTCTCACCTATGCGTGCGGACGAAAGTTCGACTCCGCTGACCGGCCGCAAATCGAAGCCATCGCCACCAAAGTCGCCGAGCAAGGCCATGGGCTCCGCGATCTCGTCGAACTCGTCGTGCAAAACGAAGCCTTCCGCAAGCGATGAAGCTCAGAACTGGCCGAACTAGAAAGTTCCTATTACTTGCCGTTCGTGTTCCGGTAAAAGTTTGGCAGGTCGGTGCGGCTGCTCGCGTCCTGACCATATTGGACGTTCATGGTCGCCCCGTCCTGTAACTTATCGGGGTCGTAGCAGGAGAAGCGGAGGATAGTATTTTCGGCGTTGCCGAATTGGTAGGAATCGAGGGTCAGGCCGCCGATTTGCAGAATCGGGTCGAGGGCGCGAATGGGCCAACGCTCCTCGGCAATCAACTCAATCACGACGGGGCTGTTCTTATCGGCGTTCTTTTCTTGCGCTTGGTCTTTCGATGCGCCGAGAACCCGGTAGCGCGCTCCTTTGATCGGACGGGCCACGAGGATAGACGGCGAGAGGGTGAGGGTGAGAGCTTGTCTTCTGGTCATGAAGGGTTACTACCTCGGACTGGGAGAGAACATGACTTCGGTGAGGAACAGAGACCCTTGGGGGTTCTTGTCAAAGATGAGGTCGACGCGGACGACTCGGCGAAGGTCGACGTTCCTGAATGCGGTGAGCGGGATGCGGACCGTCCGCAGGACCGAACGGCGGAAGCCGTAGCCGGTGGGGTAAGGAATCGTCTTGTAATCCGTCACCGCGATACGAGGCGAACCGGCTCCACTGGCATCGAGAAGGCGAATGCTGAAATCCTGGCTGCCAGTGACGGAGTTCTTCAAGTCAAAAGCTGCGGCCACGCGGAACGATAGCAGGGCGTACCCGGAGATGTCGCGGGGGCCGGAGTTGTCGCCGATGTGGATGGCATAGTACGGCGTTCCCGTTCCGTCGGCGGGCCAGTCGAGCCGGGCGGCGGCTAAGCCTTGATCATGACGCCACGCAGCGGGCGCGGGGAACTGGCATTGTGCGCCGAGGCAGCGGGTCACTTTCAGGTTGCCCAAATTGTTCAGACCTCCGGCGTTGTTAACGTCGGGAGTGAATGGAGCCGTGTAATTGTCGATCAGGATGCTCTGGGTGGGGCTCTCCATGTAGGAGTGGTTGACCGGGGTAAGAGTGGACGCGGGTTGTGGGGCGTCGCCGTTGAACAGAGACTTGAAGTCCTCTCCGCTGAGGTGCGTCCGCATGAAGCCCATCACGTAGACAAGGCCGATGGCTTCCTGCTGCGGGCGGTCTGTAATGATGGGGAAGTCGATACAGGAGAAGCCAGGATCCTCGGGGGTCCACTCGGAGTTGTAGAAGTTATGGTTGGCCCCGAGAACGTAAAGCTGCGACTTGGGAGTGGGGCTCGAAAGCTCGCGGGTGGCGGCGGCGCGGTCGAAAACGCGCATGCCCTGGTTATCGCTGACATCGGCGTCGCAACTCGGCAGGATGACCGAGAATGCCGTATCGGTGGCGTTGTAGGTCGGGTTGCCGGTGGTGAGGGCAGTGAGCGAACTCGTGCGACCGAAATCGACGGGGCCAATCTCTATGATGCCCTTGATGTTGTAGGGGGAACCGGCCTGACGGTTGAATTCGAGGGCGGCGCGGACGCCTTCGCCTCCGCGGCTATGACCCATCAATCCGACGTTTTGCAGGTTAACCTTGCCGGAGAAGAGCGTGCCGAAAGGAGCAGCCCCGTCGGCGCTGTTCCAGACGTCCCAGTAGCGGAGATGCTCAAGGACGGTGGCTCCGCGTTCGGGGCCACCGTTCGCGCGGACGTTGATAGCGTTGACGTTAATCGAGGCCACGATGTAGCCGTGGCTGGCCAGCCGCGTGGCGATGTACTCGTAACCGGAGTGGTTGGGAGTTTGAATCTGACCGGCGGGGCAGAACGGGGGAAAAATAGTCGTGCCGAGGTCAGTCTGCGTGCCGGGCAGGCGGCAGATGCCGTGGTTGCCGTGGAGAAGGAGAACGAGCGGCAGGGAGCCGCCGGTCATATCTTCCGGGTACCAGACGGTGCCCCAAACGTCGATGGGATAGGAGACCGTCGGCAGGGGGACGCCGGTGATCTTGTACTCTTGCGAGGTGACTTTCCGGGGGCCAGCGGCCGTGGGGTCGGCTTGGCCGTATAGGGTGGTCCCACGAAGGAATAAGAGGAAGAGTAAGAAGCTCGGGCGCATGTTAGTTCACCTCCGTGGTCGCGGCGCTCGGGGTCGGGCGGGGCGGGGGTGGGCCGTGCACCATGGCGCGGGGGCTCGCAGGGACCGCGATGCTCGAAGTGATTTCGTTCTTTTCGGTATCCCAAACGTGGATTTGGTTTCGACTGGTGTTGGCGATGTAGAGCAGCTTGCTGTCCGGAGAGACGGCGGCGGACATGGAAACGCAACGGGGGGCGTCGCAGGCGGGGAGAGTGACGGTCGAAAGGACTCGGTTGGCGGCAAGGTCAATGGTGGTGACGAGGGGACCAAAGCCGGTGACGTAGACGCGGGCGTTGTTGGGGGCGATGGCGAGGCCGGCGGGTTGCAGGGGGAGGGCGATGCGTTGTTCGACTAGATTGGTGGAAAGGGGTTGATCCGGGTGACGGTGGGAGAGAAAGCGGAGACAACCCAGGCGGTGAGGCCGTCGGGGCTGAGAGCGAGGGCGATGGGGGAGTCGGGTACCGGGATGGTGTCGATGACGGGATTGTTGACGGTGCCGGCGCGGGTGGGGTCGAGGACGCTGACGGAGTTGCTGAAGGTATTGGCGACGTAGACGCGGCCGTTGGCCGGGGAGACGGCGACCGCGCAGGGGCCGAAGCCGACACGGACGGTGGCGATTTGGCCGAGGGTGGCGGCGTTATAGACGGTCAGGCCGGCATTGCCGTGGAGGGTCACGTAGAGACGGGTGGCGTCGGCGGCGACCGCCATGGGGAGCTGGCCGATGGAGAGGTTGGCGACGAGAGAGTTGTTGGCGGTATTGTGAACGGTGACGAGTTGGGAGTTGGGGTTGGCGACGTAGAGCCGAGTGCCGTCGGGCGAAAGGGCGACGCCGGAAGGGGAAAAACCAGTGACGGGGGTGGCGGCGACGGCATTGGTGACGGTGTTGATGACGGCGACGTTACTCGCGTTTTGGTTGGCGACGTAGAGGAACGGCTGGGCGTAGGAGATAGTACCCAAGCTGGACAGTAGCGCACAGGCCGCGAAGGCACGGCACCAACGGGCGTGCCGGAACGAATCAGTTTTGCGCAAATTCAAAAGGAGCGATCGGGCCATGGGCGAGAGTAACATGGTGCCGATTTCGAGACAAGTCGTTTGTGGCGAGTTCCTAACTTTGGGGAGATAAAGCGACCCCGGCAAAGCTGTGCGAACATACCAGCAGGGTTTCCCAGAAGCTCTCTTCATCGGAACTTTCTACGTTGGCCTGACAGGTCTTGCGGGGAATCAAATGTGCGCCTATCGATCTTCCCTCTCATCGCCTCCACGCTCTCCGCCCAGCCCTCGCTCCAGTTCACCCCTCCGCCCAACTGGAACAGTACCCCAGGCAACCTCAAAGCCTTCGTCCGTACCGACGGACCCACCTTCGCCCAACTCGCTGTCTATGACCCCGCCGCCACCACCGGCGATCCCGTCAAGGACTCCGCCGCGGACTTCAAATCCATCGTCTCCTCCAAGTACACCATCCGCTCCACGGCCAGCCCCGTCATCACGAACCTCCCCAACGGCTGGCGCCTCACCGTCACAACCTCCGAAGTCTCCTTTCCCGCCACCGGCAACTTCTCCACCGTCCTCCACACCTTCTCCGGACCCACCCACCGGCTTACCGCCCTCTCCAGCTACAATAGCGACCGCTACCGCCCCGAACTCAATGCCTCTTGGCAAAGCCTCCCACCCACCGACCGACCATCCACTTCTTCCAACTGGACCCTCAACCCCGAAGCCGAGTCCGTCCGCTTCACCCAGGCCAACAACACCGTCTTCGTCTACTACTCCATATCCATCACGGACCGCCTCCACCCAGGCGACCTCGTCGACGCCTTCTGGGCCCACCTCGTCGACCCCGCCTTCCGCACTCTCAACCGCACCAAACTCCGGCCCGAAGCCTACTCCAGCGCCCCCGCCAACTTCTCCTCCGGCTACGTCGATTCCAACGTCGGTCGCCGTTTTGCCGCCCTTATCGTCCTCGCCAACACCGGCCGCTACACCGGTCTCGCCGCCGCCGCCGTCGCCGCCCGCCTCGAACTCACCCCCGACTCGCGCACCGAAACAGAATACGATCGATGATGCAGTCTTCATCCCCGTCCGGGGCGGCGGCGTCCTTCGCCGCACGAACCGCCAGTATCCCGGTATGGTCTATGAACTCATGCGCCAACAACCCTAACCTCTTATGAAAATCGCCGTCGCCGCCATCCTCCAGGAAAGCAACAACTTCTCCCCCGTCCCAACTACCTTCGACGATTTCGACCCCGTCTTCGGCCCCGCCGTCCTCGCCCGCCATACCGGCAAACTCACCGAAATGGGAGGCTTCCTCGACATTCTAAACTCCGCCCAAGTCGAAATCGCCCCCGTCTGCGCCGCCTGGGCCATCACCGCCAACCGCCTGCGCAAACCAGACTTCGCCCGCCTCAAAAAGGATTTCGCCCTCCACCTCGCCCAAGCCAACCCCGACGCCCTCCTCCTCGCCATGCACGGTGCCCAAACCGCCCAAGGCGAAGACGACGTCGAAGGCGCCATCCTCGCCGCCGCCCGCGCCATCCTCGGCCCCCACAAGCCCATCTTCCTCACCCTCGACCTCCACGCCAACCTCACCCAACGCATGGTCACCCTCGCTGATGCCATCGTCGGTTACCACACCTACCCCCACATCGACATGTTCGAAACCGGCCAAAAAGCCGCTCGCCTCCTCCTCCGCACCCTGGCCGGCGAACTCCGCCCCACCATGGCCTACCGCAAACTTCCCCTCATCATCCAAGCCGAAAACTCCCAAACCCATCGCGGCCCCATGCACACCCTCTTCACCGCCGCCCAAGCCATCGAAGCCGCCGGCCAAGCCGACGCCATCTCCATCTTCCCCGTCCAACCCTGGCTCGATATCGCCGAAATGGGCTGCGCCGTCGTCGCCGTCACGAACAACAAACCCAAGTCCGCCCAGCGCTACGCCGACTCCTTCGCCCGCCGTCTCTGGCGCGGCAAGTCCGAGTTCGAAACCACCCTCACCCCCGTCCCCGCCGCCATCGCCGCAGCCATCGCCCTCCCCGCCGGCCCCACCATCCTCGCCGAGTCATCCGACTCCACCGGCTCCGGCTCGCCTGGCGACTCCACCGGCGTCCTCAAGCATCTCCTCAAAGCCCCCCTCACCGGTCCCGCCGCCATCTTCCTCGTCGACCCCGCCACCGTCGCCGCCGCCATCGAAGCCGGCGTCGGCGCCACCATCACCCGCAAAATCGGCGCGGCCTTCGACAAGAAACACTCCAAACCCGTCCCCGTCTCCGCCTACGTCAAGCTCCTCTCCGACGGCACCTGGACCGCCCGCGCCCGCGGCTACAACACCGGCATCACCACCTGCATGGGCCGCGCCGCCGTCCTCGTCTCCGGCCACGTCCACATCCTCGTCGCCGAACGCTCCGCCATGACCGTCGACCCCGAACTCTTCCGCAGCCACGGCATCGACCCCGTCTCCTGCCAAATCGTCGTCGTCAAATCCCCCAACGGGTTCCGCGCCGCCTACGAACCCCTCGCCGCCGCCATCTTCGTCGTCGACACCCCCGGCGTCTCTTCCGCCAATCTCCGCCAACTCCCCTTCAAACGAGTCTCCCGCCCCCTCTACCCCCTCGACCCCGACACCCCCACCCCCGAAGGCCTCTAACCCATGGCCCTCCGCCATCGCCTCGTCCTCCTCGCTCTGCTCATCAACATGGTCTGCTACACCGACCGTGTCTGCATCGCCATCGCCGGCCCCGAACTCCGCCGCAATTTCAACCTCTCCCAAACCGAACTCGGCCTCGTCTTCAGCATCTTCAGCCTCTCTTACTTCCTCGGCCAAACCCCCTGGGGCATCCTCGCCGACCGCCACGGCTCCCGCGGCCTCGTCGCTTTCGCCATCGCCGGCTGGTCCCTGTTCACCGCCCTCACCGCCACCGCCTGGAGCTACCTCTCCCTCCTCGTCATCCGCTTCGTCTTCGGCGCTCTCGAAGCGGCGTTCTCGCCCTCGATTGCCTCCGCCTTCTCCCGCTGGATCCCCGTCCCCGAACGCGCCACCGCCTTCGGAGCCTTCCTCGGCGGAGGCCGTCTCGGCGGCGCTCTCACCCCGCCCATCGCCGGCTATCTTCTCCTCCACTACGGCTGGCAAGCCCCCTTCCTCGCCTTCGGAGCCTTCGGCCTCCTCTGGGCCGTCGCCTGGTTCGCCTTCTATCGCAACCGCCCTCAGGACCATCCCCAAATCACCGCAGCCGAACTAGCCGCCATCGGCCCCGCCGTGCCCGCCCTCGCCGTCGCCACGCCTTGGGCCAACCTCCTCCGCAATCCCCGCCTATGGTCGCTCCTCGGCACCGCTTTCGGCTCAACGCTCCTCTGGCAGTTCTACATCACTTGGTTCCCGACCTATCTTCGCGACCGGCGAGGCATGTCCCTCACGGAAGCGTCCTACTACGCCGGCCTCCCGCTCCTCTTCGGCGTCGCCGCCACCTGGGCCGGCGGCTTCCTCACGGACATTCTCACCCGCCGCCTCGGCCCGCGCCAAGCCCGCACGGCGATCGGCTTCTGCGGCCTTTCCACCGCCGCCGTTCTCTTCACTCTGGGCATCTGGTACCCCGAACCCGCCCTCGCGGCGCTCCTCATGAGCAGTGCCGCCGGGGCCGTCGATCTCTATCTCGGCGCGGCCTGGTCCTCGGCGACGGACATCGGCGGCCCCTCGGGAGGCACGGTAGCCGGCCTCATGAACGCCGCCTCCAACGCCGCCGGCTTCGTCGCCCCCGTCCTCCTCGGCTGGGTCCTCGACCGCACCCACAACTGGAACGCCGTCCTCTACCTCTCCGCCGCCACTACGATAACCGCCGCTTTCCTCTGGCTGTTCGTCAATCCCCGACGAACTGATTCATAACAGAAGAACTTCCAGAGGATTGGTTGTCGTCGGATTATGCTGCCTTGACCTACCGCCATGTCAGCATCTCCCCATGAGGACATCGAGGCCTAAGGACGGGGGTTGGTCGCGCCGAGCTTTGGTAAGACCGTCGATCGTCAATTTCCGCGGAAAAAAGTACCGGTGCTGAATTCGCCCGCTCCTGACTTGATAAAGATGCCCACGACTCCGATCGGACCCGCAAAACGCGACGTTGACTCTGGAGGAGGGAGTGGCGTTTTTACGTTAATTTGATACAGGCCGGCACTGCCCACAGCCAGCCCGACATATTCCGGAGCAAACCATGGGCCTACGGCAGTATAGAATCCACCTTCAGGCAATCCAGAACAGCTGTAACAGACTCTGACTCGATAGTCCAGCAACGTTCTCGCTGGCTGCTTGACGGCTACACCCGCCTCTACCGTTGGATCGGTCGGCCCAAGTCCCCACGCATAAACAGATATCGTCTCGCCGGGCGTAAATGGATTATCATAAGTCACTCTAGAGCCGTCTTCTCTGGTAATGACAGGAGAGCAGTTGTCCCGCCTGGGCCCCCAATCATCCTCAGAAGCCGCCACGCAGCCGGAAACGATCCGGGGGACCGCTTGAGCGTAAGCGATCTCTTCCCTGCGGCCAGGCTGGCCATTCTTGAATACCGTGAGCGTCGGAAAGGGCGCGCGCTGTGAAGTCCCGAGAGGCATGCCATACGGGATCTGCGCGACGATATTGACATCCGCGCACGTCGCTTGGGAACAATACCCCGTACCTATTCGCATTAAAGGCAATTTTGCCGACCAGCCATGCATGCCATCCTCAAGCAGAACGTAGACACCGCTTAACTCTCGGGCAAGGGGGTCACTCTTCGAAACGGCTGGAGGGACATTCAATCCACGGACATACAGAGTAACGATTTGACCTGGAGCGACGGCCATTTTCAACGGGTAGCCCGAATAGGATTCGCCCATGATCATCGGAAAGTCCTGAGCCAGGACAGAGAGGCTGGTCAACGCCAAACACACGGTCAGTTTCCATTTCCAGTTACTCATCAGTCAACTCCTATACCCTTACCGGACCATGCAACTTCAAAGCGAAATGTTTGGCTTTCGGCTTTCGTATCAATAGGAACGCGGCTTGCTTGACCATCCCAAACCATTCCCCTATCATCTCGTAGCACGATGGCGGGATCTAGGTCGAGGAATACAAACTGCCGCAAGTTACCGGGCGGGATCGTCGCCCGAAACGATAGGAAGCCATGCCGCCGGTCCACTACCATCGCTTGGCGGTAGTAGCCGCCCTCGCTCATCACCCCGACCTTGAGTTTCTTGCCGATGGCGAGAGCACCCGTCTTATCGGAGATCGCAAGCTGAATCTGGACCCCTTTTACAGCCCGCAACAGCAGGGGTGGGGCCTCCTTTGTGCCAACGTCAATCGTGAGCGATGGAAAGGCTTCGCAGTGGCTCAGCAAGGCCGGGTCGTCCATCGCGACGCAGAGGGAATACTGGCCAACTGGCAACCTCTCGAGAACAAATTCTCCGAGCGCATTGGTGCGTGCCGCCGTGGATCCACCAAGCTGGACCTCGGTGCGGGAGCCGTCTAGCGGCGTAAGTCTACGAGCATAGATCACTCCCACCGCGAGTTTTCCATCCTGATCCTGCAAAGCCCCCCTCGCTTGAGCTCCCGTCACGTCTGCCCAGCCGAACAGCGGAGCGAAGGCAGACAACAGAAATAAAGTGATAAGTCGCATAGGCCTCCTCCAATCCATAAATCTACAAGGGATAAGCATCATTTAGAAATACCGGGCTTGCGTAAGGGCAATCTCCGCCCAAGAAATAGTTCCACGGTCGAAACGCGACGTCCGGTGCCTTGTTCAAGTAGAGCAAACTGTTCCGGTAACCAGCCACTGCTTGCTGTGCAGAGGCTTTAGTAAAGCCGTCACAATTCTGGTTGCTATTAGATTCGCCGAATATCACGTAGGATCCGGACATTCCCCTATATTGGAGAAATGAGTAAAGACTATCGTAATAAAGACGCGCTGTACTGGTCGTGTCTTGAGCCGTACATACTCCATTAACTCTGACGCAAATGTGAGCATGGTTGTTCACAACGCTCGGCAGCGTAGACCACGTTACCGGCAGAGGCACCATGAGTTGGGAGGTGCCGCCACAGGCGATACCATTTTGCGGGGTCATCCCGAAGCCATTACCAATCTGGCCGCCCCCGATGGCCGCGATCATTCCAGATAGCTTAATAACCGAAGCAGCATCGCCGTAAACAGATGGGCAAGTAAAGTCAGGAATCGTACTCAACGTCGCCTGCACGGAACCGATTACCCGATCCGAACTAAAGCCGTTCCGGCGCATCCGCTCTCGAACTTCCGAAAGAACATTTTTGGGGCTGCTACCAAGTATGCCTGGATCGTAAAGGAGGCGCGAGTAGACCGTAAAGTCCGGAATGTTCATCTCATTTTGGATGTCGAAATCGGCAACTTGCAATCCGGCTTGACGAGCCGCGCCTAAAACTTGGTCAACTAGATTCAGATAAGGGTCCCAGCCCCAAAAATTGGGCGGTCGCCTAGCGCAGGAGTAGGCTCGGTTTCCCTCTGTGTTGTCGGGATCGCCGATACGCGACGCAGTAGTCGGAAGATTAAAGCCGAACGGCAACCATGGGACAAACAATCTATCACCCGCCCACACTGGACAACTAGGATCTCTGAGCTCCTGTTCATTTGGCGCTGGCGGGGACAGGCGAGTGAAAGGGATGCATCCATCCCCGCTGCAGTTTGCATCACTGGCCGACCAGTCGTCCACGAGCGCGGCGGTTGGGCTAACCCGCTGCACACCGTACGACTTCAAATCGTTGAAGAACTGTTGCAGCTTGCTTACCCAGGCCGCCTGGACTTGGCCGTTAGAAGTGAACGGCTTGCTGTAATATCCACCCCCGACGCCGAATTGGAACCGAACTCCCGTCACCCCTTGTTTGCGATAGTTAAGCGCACTATAGGGAGACGCATTCAGATCGTTCCGAAACATGTTTGCAATACATTGTTTTATGGTCCAGTTCGGATTAGGACAACCCGCTTGGTTAGGCAAAACCTCGTTATACTTGTCAACCGGGAGCGGTCCAATGTTCACTTCCAACGAGCTTGGTGCAAGAGTCGTAGTGGCCTGCGTCGGAATCTGCCACAATCCCTTGGCCTGCCAACCGGAACTCCTGGCAGAGCTTCCTGGCGGATCGCTCGCGCGTTGGAACGTGGTCGCCGACCACGCAACTTTTGTTCCCGCAAAGGCGGGTTTGAAGGTCAACGAAAATTGTACAGTGTGAACTGTGGTTGCTCCAATAACAGCCGTAACACCGGAGGACCCAACTCCGTTGAGAGTGCAACGGGAGTTCACCAAGGTGGCACCCGATCCCGCCACGATGGGACCTAGCGCAGTTACCCCATCGTCATCATAAAGAAACAGGAGATTGCCGGGCGCATAGTAAGAGGCGTAGCAGGCTTGGGTCGCATTGAAATCGGGCCCTACCAGCACCCAACTGGTGACCCAGTTGCCGGCCTCGCTCGCGGTGTATGCGGCGCTGACCGAAGTGGAGGTGTTTGTCAGGCTAACGGGGGTGAAACCGGAAACCCTGGGGGTAAACGTCGAATTCGGCGATGCTAGCGGGACTTCCCAGACGCCCCGCCGCCACCAGCCTGAGTTAGAGACCGGGGTCGGATCGGGTGCCGGCCGCCAGCGGACGGCTAAATGCCAAGTCATGTTTGGGATTGGGTTGGGTGGCGACACAGGGGTTGGGCCACCGAAAGAAGAGCTGAACGTAATTCTTAAGTTTAGCGTGATTAGATTACCATTAAGCTGAAATGAACTTTGGCCGCCATCAATCGTACAAAGGCCATTCGAGACGCTAGACGTCAAGAACGTGCCGGGAACCGCCGTGTTCTCGGTTAAGTAGGCTGGCTCCAGGCCCAGTCCATCGGCGGTAACCAGATATAGCAACTTTGGACTAGAAGGGGAGTCTGGGTTCCCGGCAAAAGCGAAGTAACAACCATACCGGGCGTCCAAAACGCTGTTCAACAGTCCATTCGCCACGGTCAACGTTTGCGCTGACACACCCGAAGGAAGTTCGTAGCGAAAGATGAAGCTCTGCCCCCCCCCGTAGCCGACCGCCGGCGAGACGGATAAAGAAGTCTGGGAATGCAATGGTGAGATTGCAAATGCAAACGTCAGGCCCAAACTACAGAAAATATTACGATCCGTTCTGCCCATGTGGTGACATTATCATCGACTTTGATGTAAATCAAGCATTGTTTTTAATCTCTTGCGATTTTCCGTAATCGCTTCAGTTTAGGAAGCATTACCAAAACAAACGGCAGATGGTCGGAGGTAAAGCACAATCAATAGCTTGGGCGCGTCGCTTGTATGATTCTCCAGAGTGGATATCCTCGACGACCTGTAACATTTGCAAGTCCCGAACCACTTCACACTCGTGGCGAGTCTCCCCATCTTTGCGGGCACCGTTTTCGCTTCGATGGTCTGGCATCGAAACCAATATTATTCGAAATGACAGAGGCAGAGACTATCTGCGAAGCCGAAGCGATCTTCGTCTTCCCCGACCAACCCTGGCTCGACAGCGCCGACATGGGCTGCGCCGTTGTCGCCGTCGCAAACAACAAACCCAAGTCCGCCCAGCGCTACGCCGACTACTTCGCCCGCCGAATCTGGCGCGGCAAAACTGACTTCTCCGGCCTCGTCCACATCCTCGTCGCCGAACGCTCCGCCATGACCGTCGACCCCGAACTCTTCCGCAGCCAAGGCATTGAACCCATCTACTGCCAAATCGTCGTCGTCAAATCCCCCAACGGTTTCCGCGCCGCCTACGAACCCCTCGCCGCCGCCATCTTCGTCGTCGATACCCCCGGCGTATCTTCCGCCAATCTCCGCCAACTCCCCTTCAAACGAGTCTCCCGCCCCCTCTACCCCCTCGACCCCGATACGCCCACCCCCGAAGGTCTCTAACCCATGGCCGTCCGCCACCGCCTCGTCCTCCTCGCCCTCCTCATCAACATGGTCTGCTACACCGACCGTGTCTGCATCGCCATCGCCGGCCCCGAACTCCGCAAGTCCTTCGGCCTCTCTCAAACTGAGATGGGCCTCGTCTTCAGCATCTTCAGCCTCTCCTACTTCCTCGGCCAGACCCCGTGGGGCGTCCTCGCCGACCGCTACGGCTCCCGCGGCCTCGTCGCCTTCGCCATCGCCGGCTGGTCAATGTTCACCGCCCTCACCGCCGCCGCCTGGAGCTACGCCTCCCTCCTCGTCATCCGCTTCGTCTTCGGAGCCCTTGAAGCCGCATTCTCCCCCGCCATCGCCTCGGCTTTCTCCCGCTGGATCCCCATCCACGAACGCGCCACCGCCTTCGGCGCGTTCCTCGGCGGCGGCCGTCTCGGCGGCGCCCTCGCCCCGCCCCTCGCCGGCTTTCTCGTCCTCCGGTACGGCTGGCAGGCGCCCTTTCTCGTCTTCGGCGCGTTCGGCCTCCTCTGGGCCGCCGCCTGGTATGCCTTCTATCGCAACCAGCCTCCCGCCACCGTCGCCGTCAAGAACGAACCCATCCCCTGGGCCGCCCTCCTCCGTTCCCGCCGCCTCTGGTGCCTCCTCGGCACGGCCTTCGGGTCAACGTTCCTCTGGCAGTTCTACATCACCTGGTTCCCCACCTACCTCCGCGAACAGCGCGGCATGTCCATTACCGAAGCCTCTTACTACGCTGGCCTCCCCCTCCTATTCGGTGTCGCCGCCACTTGGGTGGGCGGCTTTGCCACGGACCTCCTCTCCCGCCGCCTTGGAGACCGCCGCGCCCGTACCCTGATTGGGTTCGTTTCGCTCTCCACGGGCGCGGCGCTGTTCACCATCGGCATCTGGCATCCCGCCCCCGCCCTCGGCGCGCTCCTCATGGCCAGCGCCGCTGGCGGCGTCGATCTCTATCTGGGCGCGGCCTGGTCATCTGCCACCGACATCGGCGGAACCTCCGGCGGCGCGGTTTCCGGCCTCATGAACGCCGCCTCTAACGCCGCCGGCTTCGCCTCCCCGGCCATCATGGGTCTGGTCCTCGACCGCTTCCACGATTGGAACGTCGTCCTCTATCTCTCTGCCGCCACCACGCTCACCGCCGCAGTCCTCTGGCTCTTCGTCAATCCCCGCCGCGCGCCTCCCTCGCCCCTGCTTAATCACCAATAGGGTCGAGATATGCGTGCACTTGGCTCATCACTTCAAAGACTGAATAATTCTCTCGTTGAATGCCTTGTACCAAAGCGAGTATTCAATGTACGTAAGCACGATGTCTTCAAAGTCGCTCTGATAAATAACCGACAATCCGCTTCCGATAAGCCTCTTGACTTTGTGTACTTTATCGGGATTGTTGTGAGCGTACCGCCCATACAAGAACACCTCAAACAACTCGGCCCGGGTGATCGCCCAATCAGAGAACGCCGCAGAGCATCCTGTCGACAAGTACTCTTGCAGGGTGGAGAGAGATCCTCTCGATACCCGCTTTTGCTCATCCGAAATCGGCAAAGACTCGTGCATCTCTACAACTTGTTCGAACGAGATCAAATCTCGTGGCTGAACGAGGATCCTAAGCACGCAAGCCACGGCCGCCGTCGATTCTTCGTCAGCGCCGCGATGTTCTCGTATCGACGTGGGGATGAAATGAACTATTGGGCTACTTCCGGGAGCGGTTGCTTGCCTATGAAAGCTGTAAGCATACAGTCTGGATGCCTGTTCGTTGAATCGTTTTAGGAGTTCGACAATCTCGGGGACCGATGTCGGAAGTTGCTTCGCCATGCCTCGTGGCACCTCCTAGCGTTCGCTGCTACGGTTCAGCTCCGCATAACCGCAGCGGCTGCGCATGTTTTCACTTTTGAACAACTGAACGCCGGAGTCAATTCGAAACGCCGTCCTCTGGCTCTTCGTCAATCCCCGCCGCACCGCATAACCAGATACAATCACGGCCATGCAACGCCGTGACCTCCTCCA
>JBBRIO010000017.1:0-22337 GCA_038220855.1 Bryobacterales bacterium
CGGACGTAGAGGCGATTGGCCGTTTACGCGGGGATCTGATGATTCTGGGCGTCGGCGGCAAGATGGGTCCGACGCTGGCGATGCGGGCGCGCCGGGCGATGGACCAGGCCGGGGTCAAGGGCCGGGTCTACGGGGTGGCCCGATTCTCGGACCTCGATACCCGGGACCGATTGGCCGCGGCGGGGGTGGAGTGTCTGCAGGCCGACCTGCTCGACCGGGCGCAGGTGGAATCGTTACCGGAGTGCGAATTTGTAATCCATGCGGCGGGGCGGAAATTCGGTTCAGCGACCGATCCGGCGCTGACGTGGGCGATGAACGTGCTCGTGCCGGCGATCATCTGCGAACGGTTTCGATCGTCGCGGATTGTGGCGTTTTCGAGTGGCAACGTTTATCCGTTTACGCGGTACGGGGCTTCAGAAAGCGATGCCGCTGTGCCGGTGGGAGAGTACGCCTGGACTGGCTTGGGGCGGGAGCGGATGTTCGAATATCATGCGCGGGTGCAACAGACGCCGGTGGTTTTGTTGCGACTGAACTACGCGCAGGACCTGCGCTACGGCGTGTTGCTCGAGATCGGAACGAAGGTGTTCGAGCGGCAGCCGGTGGACGTAACGATGGGGGCGGTGAACGCGATTTGGCAGGGGGATGCGAACTCGGTGGCGCTGCGAGCGTTTCCGATGGCGGGTTCGCCGGCGGCGGTGTTGAATTTGGCGGGGCCGGAGACGTTGGGGGTGAGAGCGGTTGCCAAAGCGTTTGGGCGTCACTTCGGGGTCATTCCGGAATTCGTCGGGGTGGAAGCGGAGGACTCGCTGTTGAACGACGCAGGGAAATGCCATCGGCTGTTTGGGTACCCGAGCGTGACGCCGGATCAGATGATCGAATGGTTGGCGCGTTGGATTGGCATGGGCGGGCCGACGTTTGCGAAGCCGACTGGATTTATGACGCGGGACGGGAAGTTTTAGATGGACGGCTTGGCTTCGTTTCGTAAAGGCGGGGTGATTCCGGCGCATCCGTTGGCGTTGACCGCGGAGCGGAAATTAGACGAGCGGCGGCAGCGGGCGCTGACGCGGTACTACGTCGCGGCGGGGGCGAGCGGGGTGGCGGTGGGGGTGCATACAACGCAGTTCGCCATTCGAGAGGTGGGCTTGCTGCGGCCGGTGCTGGAGTTGGCGCGGGAAGAGATGGAACATGTGGTGCGGATTGGCGGGGTCTGCGGACCGACCAGACAGGCGGTGCGGGAGGCGACGCTGCTGCGCGATTTGGGTTACCACGCGGGACTGTTGAGCCTGGCGGCGCTGGCCAATGCGAACAACCGTAAATTAATTGAACACGTTCAAGAAGTGGCGCGGGTGTTGCCGGTGGTGGGATTTTATTTGCAGCCGGCGGTAGGTGGCCGAGTGTTGCCCTTTGCCTTTTGGCGGCAGTTTGTCGAGATCGAAAACGTGGTGGGGATCAAGATCGCGCCGTTCAATCGCTACCAGACAATCGACGTGATGCGGGCGGTGGCCGAGAGCGGACGCGACATCGCGTTGTATACGGGCAACGACGACAACATCGTCCTGGACCTGCTGAGCGAGTATCAGGAGGTGCGCTTTGTGGGCGGGCTATTGGGGCATTGGTCGGTGTGGACCAAGCGCGCCGTGGAGATGCAGGCCGGGATTCGGACGCATCCGGATCCGCTGCGCTTGAACATGGAAGTAACCGATTCGAATGCCGCTTTCTTCGATGCCGCCAACGGATTCCATGGCTGCATTGCTGGGTTGCACGAGGTGTTGCGGCGGCAGGGTTTGCTCGACGGCCTGTGGTGCCTGGACCCGAACGAGGGCTTGTCTCCGGGACAAATGGCCGAGATTGAGCGGGTCTATGCGACTTATCCGCATCTGAACGACGACGCGTTTGTACAGGCTCACCGCGACGAGTGGCTGCGCGGGTAGAATAGCGTTTATGTCAGACTCCAAGATCGATCGACAGCTCGGGTTCAATACCAGGAGCCTTCATGCCGGTTATTCGCCGGACCCCACGACTGGCGCGCGGGCCGTGCCACTGTACCAGACCACCTCGTTTGTATTTAAAGACTCCGACCATGCGGCGCGTCTGTTTGGCCTGCAGGAGTTTGGGAACATCTACACCCGGATCATGAACCCGACGACCGACGTGCTGGAGCAGCGCGTGGCTTCGCTCGAAGGCGGGGTGGCCGCTTTGGCGGTGGCCAGCGGACAGGCGGCCCAGTTCCTGGCGTTGACGAGTTTGATGGAAGCGGGCGACCATTTGGTGAGCTCGAGCACGCTTTACGGCGGCACCTACACCCAGTTCGACGTGACGTTTCGGCGTATGGGAATTAGCGTGACGTTTGTCGATCCGGACGACCCGGAGAACTTCCGGAAGGCGATTACGCCGCAGACCAAGGCGATCTATGGCGAGACGATTTCGAACCCGCGCGGCAACATTATCGACATCGCCGCGGTGGCGGAGATTGCTCATGCGGCGGGTTTGCCGCTAATCATCGACAACACGTTTGCGACCCCTTATTTGTGCCGCCCGATTGAGGACGGGGCGGATATTGTTGTGCACTCGTTAACGAAGTTTATTGGCGGTCATGGGACCTCGATCGGCGGCATTATTGTCGACGCCGGGAAGTTCGATTGGAAGACGAGCAAGCATTCGCTGTTGAACACGCCCTCGCCGGCTTATCACGGCTTAAATTTCGCCGAGGTGTTGGGGCCGATCGCGTTCATCATCAAGGCGCGCGTGGAAGGATTGCGGGACATTGGCCCGGCGCTGAGCCCGTTCAATTCGTTCCAGTTCCTGCAGGGTTTGGAGACGCTGGGGCCGCGGATGGACCGGCACGTGTCGAACGCGATGGCCGTGGCGACGTTCCTGGAAGGTGATTCTCGCGTAGCGTGGGTGAAGTACCCGGGCCTGGCGAGCAGCCCGTATCATGCCTTGGCCATGAAGTACTTGCCGAAGGGCGCTGGGGCCGTGTTCAGCTTTGCGCTGAAGGGCGGGGCCGAGGCGGGCAAGAAGTTTGTGGATTCATTGAAGATTTTCTCTCATTTGGCCAACGTGGGCGATGCGAGGAGCTTGGTGATTCAGCCGGCGGTGACGACGCATCAACAGTTGACGGCGGAACAGCAGGCGGCGGCGGGCGTCGAACCGGGTATGGTTCGGCTATCGGTCGGGATCGAGGATATCGACGATCTGCTGTGGGATATTGAGCAGGCGTTGGCGGCCGTATAGGCATAGGCCGAAGCGGGGAGCGACAAGAGTTCAGGAGTCGCTCCCGCGCCCATTGCTATCGACGCCCGCCGCTGATACTGTATACCTTGCTGGAGCGTCCCCTGCGCTACTACTTTCTTGCCGTTCTGATGATTCCCTGTTTACCCCTTGGTGCGCAGACGGATGGGGTATTGCCGATGCTCCGCGAGCAGTGCGGCCAGTGCCATAGCAAGGCTACGAAAAGTGGAGGCCTATCGACCGAGACAGCCGCGGACCTGCTTGCCGGCGGCAAACGAGGGGCATCGATCATTCCAGGCGATCCGGCGGCGAGCCCCCTGATTCGGTTTCTGCGAGGCGACGACAAGCCCCGGATGCCGCTTGGTGGTGCGCCGATGGCGGCCTCGGAAATTGCAAAGATCGAAACCTGGATCGCCAGTTTGCCGGCTCAGCCGAAGGACACTGCCAAGCCGATCTGGTGGGCCTTCCGGCCGGTGAAAGCGCCGCCGGTTCCCGACGTCCACAATGCGGCCTGGGTCCGGAATGAAATTGACCGATTCGTCCTCGCCCGGCTGGAGGCCAAGAAGCTCTCGCCATCCGCCGAGGCGGGTCGCCCCATGTTGGCTCGACGGCTCTATCTCGACCTTCTCGGTCTGCCTCCGTCGCCGAACGAACTTCACGCTTTCCTGGATGACGCGACCGCCGGTGCCTACGAGCGGCTCGTCGACCGGTTACTCGCCGATACTCGTTTTGGCGAACGCTGGGGCCGCCACTGGCTCGACTTGGTTCGTTACGCCGATACCCAAGGCTTCGAGGCCGACCGCGAGAACTACACGATGTGGCGCTATCGCGATTACGTGATTCGAGCGTTCAACCAGGACAAGCCCTACGACAAGTTTCTGGCCGAGCAGATCGCCGGAGACGAGATCGCCGGCGGCGGCGAGGACGCCTTGATCGCCACTGGCTTTCTCCGGCTGACTCCTCGCTTCGGCACGACGAACGCCCAACAACTGCGGCAGATGTTGCTCGACGAGATCACGGGTACGGTAGGGTCCGCGTTCTTAGGACTGTCGCTGAAGTGCGCCCAGTGCCACGACCATCGCTACGACCCGATTCCCCAAAAGGATTTCTACCGGCTGCAGGCGTTCTTCGCCCCGATGGAGATGGCCGACGGACGCGTCGCGTTTTCCGATGCCGCCGTGCGCGCAAAGATGGAAGCCAGCGCTGAGGCCGCCCGGAACAAAGTGACAACCGCCCAAGCCCGGTTCGACGCCTATCAACAGTCGATGTTGGCGCGTCTGCGGGTCGCCTTGAACAAGCCCGAAGGCGGCGCTGCCGGACGCCCCGCCGCCGCCGAGGATGACGAGATCGTCACCGGTGGCTTCCTCCGCAAGGTGAACCCGGAAGTGGCCGAACTCGAACGCCGGATCACACGTGCAATTGCGAACGCGGTAGTGCCGAACCCGGACGATAAGATCTTCACCTTGGAGGAAAAGGCCAAATACATTGAGCTTTTGAGTTGGGTGGATGGCAATCGCGGTGGACGCGACGTCGGCGTCTATCAGCGCGAACTACGTCGCTACCAGCCCTTTGCGCACATCGTCCGGAACGTTACCAACAGCGGTGATCGTCCGTTTTTGCCCATGACCTTCGTTCGCGCGAAGGGCGAGTTCGATAAGCCCGGCGAGTTGGTTCGGCCCGGTTTTCCGCTTGCGATAACCGGCAAAGAAGAGGACGCCGCGCTGGTGACCGATGCCTTCGGCAACGAGCGCGGATGGCGGACTCCGCTGGCGAAATGGCTAGGTAGCCGGGACAATCCGCTCCCTGCCCGCGTGATGGTCAATCGAATCTGGCAGCACTTGTTTGGCGCGGGCCTGGTGGCTACGCCGAGTGACTTCGGCCGTAACGGCGCGGCCCCGTCACATCCCGAGTTGCTCGATTCGTTAGCGGTAGGCTTCATGACGGACGGCTGGAGTGTCAAGAAGACGATCCGCCGCGTGGTGCTCTCGGCAACCTATCGCCAGACCTCCGTCCGCGTTGGCGAAGCCGAACAGCGGGAGGACGCCGCGAACTCGCTGCTTTGGCGGCAAAATCGACGGCGCCTGGATGGCGACGTCTTGCGCGACCTCGTTTTGTCCCGCACCGGTTCGCTGCATCCGGAAACCGGGGGACCCGGCGTTTTTGTGCCGTTGCCCGCGGCGATGAAGGAGCGGATGACGATCAAAAACATTCCCAGTTGGACGCCGACCACGGGACCGGACGCGAACCGCCGGTCGATCTATGTGTTCCAGCGCCGCCAACTGGAGGTCCCGTTTCTCGCCACGTTCGATGCTCCAGTGGTGCCGTTCTCCTGCGAACGACGGCCCATGTCGACGACGGCCCTGCAGGCGCTGACCCTGCTGAACGACGAGTCGGTGATCCAGCAAACGGCCGCCTTCGCCGAGCGCATCCGCGCGCGGACGGCGACGCTGCCCCAGCAGATTGACGCCATCTTCGAAGAGATTCTGGGCCGAACCCCATCGCCAAAAGAACGGGCCGCGTCGGCAGCCGCCTTCGGCTCCCAGGGTACGGCCGGGTTGGCCAGCCTCGCCCGGCTCCTGCTGAACACCAACGAGGTGATGTATGTCGATTAGTCGACGCACCCGCCGCGAATACCTGGAGCGGTGTTGGAACGGCGTCGGCGCGCTCGCCTTGGCGCGGATTTTGGCCGCCGAAACGGTCGACCCGATGAGCGCGAAGGCACCGCACTTTGCGCCGAAAGCCAAAAACGTCATCTTCCTGTTCCTGTCGGGCGGGGTGAGCCAGATGGACACCTTCGAATACAAGCCGGCGTTGGAGAAGTTTGCGGGCAAGCGGCTGCCCATGTCGCCCCACGTCTCGGGGGAGATCAAGAGCTTTCTATCGCGGCCGCACGGCGCGGTGCCGGCCATCGCGCCCTTTCGCCAAGTCGGCAGTGGAGGCCGCCACTTGTCGACGATGTTCGAACATCTGGGAGATGTGATCGACGACCTCGCCTTCGTCCATGGCGTCGAGGTGGACAACAATAACCATGCACCGGCGACGCTTCACGTCAATACCGGTTCGGTACTGCAGGGTAGCCCCTCGGTCGGCTCTTGGGTCACGTATGGGCTGGGCTCGGAGAATCGCAATCTGCCGGGCTATGTGGTGCTGCACGATCCGCGAGGTGGTCCGGTGAACGGGCCCGCCGTGTGGCATAGCGGCTACTTGCCGGGAGCGTTTCAAGGCACAGCTTTTCGCCCTTCCGGCACCCCCGTACTGAACCTCGATTCGCCCCCCGGGGTCGATCGGAAACAGGCCCGCGCGGAGCTAGATTTTCTGCAGGACCGGAATCGAGAACACGTCGAGGCACGGACCCAGACCGACGACTTGGAAGCCCGCATCGCGTCGTACGAGCTTGCCTATCGCATGCAAACCGAGGCCCCTGGCGTGGTTGACCTGGGGCAGGAGACCGCTGCCACGCGGGCTCTGTATGGCGTCGATGATCCGGTCACCGGAGCCTTCGGCCGGCAGTGCCTGTTGGCGCGCCGCATGGTGGAACGCGGCGTCCGTATGGTGACGCTGGTGCACGGTTGGGAGAATGGGACCTTCAGTTGGGATCACCACTCCGACCTCGGGCGCCTGCTCCCGGCGAGGATCCGCGAAGTGGATCGGCCGGTCACGGCCTTGCTCAAGGATTTGAAGCAGCGCGGGTTAATGAAAGATACCGTCGTGGTCTGGATGTCGGAGATGGGTCGGACCCCGTTCAATGAGGGTTCCGGCCGGGTTGTCGGCCGCAATCATAACCAATACGGGATGGTGACCTGGTTCGCCGGGGCCGGCATCAAAGGCGGTGCGACGGCCAGCGAGACGGATGAGTTCGGACTGCGCGCGCAGGGCGCGGGGTACCGCGTATGGGATATCCACGCGACACTGTTGCATCTGCTCGGTCTCGATCATCTTCAACTGACCCACCTGCACGAAGGGCGGTTCAAACGGCTGACCGACGTGGGTGGCACCGTGATCAAGGAGCTGATCGCATGACGTTTCTTATAGGCCTGCTGCTGTTGGCCGACCCCGCTGCGCTGGCTGCGTTTCTCGATCAAGCCGTCCTGAAAGGCGACATTCCGGGTGCCGTTGTGTTGGTGCAGAAGGATGGGAAAGTCGTCTTCTCAAAGGCCGTTGGACTGGCCGATCGAGAGACCAAGCGGCCCATGCGGCTCGATGACATCTTCATGATGGCGTCGAGTTCGAAGCCGCTGGCGGCGACCGCCATCCTGACCCTGGTCGACCGGAAGAAGCTTTCGCTCGACGACTCCGTCAGTAAGTTTTTCCCGGCTTTTGCAGGCAAATCCACGGTTCGCCAACTGCTTTCCCATACGTCGGGGATCTTCGGCAATACTCCGGAAACCGCCGGTCTGAAGCTGATCCGAAATTTTGATGTACCGCTAGCGAAGGCGATCGATGAGGTGATTCGCCAGCCGTTGGCCTATGAACCGGGCACTCGCTACTCCTACGGCGGCGCGTCGTTCTGCGTGGCCGGCCGGATCGCCGAAATTCTCACCGGGGAGCAGTTTGATGTCTTCATCGAACGGGTCCTTTTCCGTCCGCTGGGCATGAAAGAGACCGTCTATCTTTCGAATCAGGACCTGAGCCCGCGCATCCCCAAAATCTACAAACGCGACGGCGCGGAATGGGTCCCGATTCCTGCCGTGATGGACCGTCCAACCCGACGAGGCCCCCGGCCGTCCGGCTTCATCCTGGTACCCGGAGGGATCTACTCGACCGGTGCCGACCTGCTTCGTTTTGCCCAGCTGCATCTCGACGGCGGCGGCAAATTGCTCTCTCGAACCCTAGTGCGAGAGATGCAACAAAAACAGACCGGAACCCTGAAAGAGAACTACGGCCTCGGCTGGCAGTTGCTTCGCAACGGTGCGTTCGGGCACGGCGGTGCCTACGGAACGTACCTCTATGTCGACCCGGCCAACCACGCGGCGGCGGTAATTCTCACGCAGACCACGGGAGCCGGCAAGTTCAACGAAGCCGCCCGCAAACAGGTTCAGCTCTTCCTATCGGCTCAGCCCGAGTCCGTTACCGGCCGGCAGAACTAGCTTCCCGTTCACCACCCGGACGCCGCGCAACGGATCATTCGAAATCAGCAGATTCCCGTCCAGGTCGGCGTGGTCGACCAGCGGTGATAGCTGGGCTGCGGCGGTAATCGCCACCGAACTGGAGATCATGCAGCCGAGCATCGTCTTCATGCCCAAGCTGCGCGCGATCTGAATCATCCGGTAACCCTGCAGCAGGCCGCCCGCCTTGTCGATCTTGATGTTGACGGTGTCAAAGGCGTCCGCCAGCTTCGGAATATCCGCCGGGCGAAGACACGCCTCGTCGGCGATCATCGGAATGTGGATGCGCTGCCGAATCCATTTGTGCTCCTCAATCAAATGCGCAGCCATCGGCTGCTCGATCGAAATGACGCCCATCGTTTCGAGCCAATTGATCTTCCGAACCGCCTCTTCCTTCGTTTTGAAGCCTTCGTTGGCGTCGACGCGCAACGGCTTCTTCGTCACCCCGCGGACGGCCTCGATTACTTCCTCATCCGTATCCAAGCCCACCTTCACCTTTAGTTCCGGATAAGCCTCGGCCTCCCGTACCTTCTGGCGAATCACGTCGGCCTTGTCAATGCCAATCGAGAACGTCGTCAGCGGCGCGTCCTTCGGATCGAGCCCCCAAAGAGCGTGCACCGGCAGACCCCGACGCTGCGCCACCCAATCGTGGATCGCGATATCAACGGCGGCTTTGGCGGCCCAATCGCCGGAGCTCTTCTGCAAAACCCAGTCGATGATTTTGCCGTAGTGGCGCAGATCCATCCGGGCTAGTTCCGGCGCCAGCTGCTGGACAAATTTAACTCCGGCTTCGGCGGTTTCGCCGTAGCGAACAATACCTGCCCCTTCGCCGCGGCCGGAGAGTCCGTCGGCAGTGAGATTGACGTAGAGGACGTCCCGAAAGGTGCTCGAACTCATCACCGTCGTCCAGGTGTGCTTCAACTGCAACCGTTGGACTTGGGCGGTAACCGCGGGGGCGGGAGCCGCCAACGCCGAAAGGGCGGCGAGCCCGAGCATCGATCGGCGGGTCATCCTAAACTTGGCCTACTTGGCGCAGTGGAGGGCGAAGGCGTTCTGCAACTCTTGCGCAATCATGAACATGTCGCGGCTTTCGATCTGATGGCGATGCATGATGTACACCGGCTTGCCGTCTTTGAATATGGCGACCGAGGGGGAGCTGGGCGGTGAGGGCAACAGGTGCTCGCGAACGCGGGCCACGGCTTCGACATCTCCGCCCGCAAATACGGTAGCGGCGACATCCGGCTTAATGGGAGAATCAGCCAGCGCGCGGACGATGCCAGGACGGGCCTTGCCGGCGGCGCAACCGCAGACCGAGTTGACAACCATCAAGACGGTGCCTTTGCCAGGCGCTAAAACGGCGTCGACTTCTTCGGGGGTGCGGGTTTCTACGATGCCGTACTTGGTCAAATCTTGGCGCATGATGCCGATCAAATGCTCTGGATATTGCATATCTCTAATATACTGTCTCTCACCGCTCCGTAGAAACCTCGTTAGACTAAAGTCCGAAATCGAGTTGGCTGCTGAGGTATCAAGATGGAAAGGATTGGTTCGCGCCCTTGGCCGCGAGTCCGGCCGTGGAAGGTTTCCGCATCATCCGGGTGCGACGGGCGGGCTAAGGATCGAACGTGCCCGCCTCTCACCTTACTATCCGGGACCATGCGAGCCACTTGGTGGCTCTGGCTGATCTCTTGAAACTGGAGAGGGTTCACGCGATCGGTCACTCCTCCGGTGCCCTGATTGCCTTGCAACTGGCGGCCGATCGTCCTCATTGGTACACACCCTGACCCTGATCGAACCTGCGGCGTGTGGTCCTTTCAGGCACCTGCCATTGCCGAGATAGGAAAGGGTTTCGTCGGACCCGCTATGGGTGCGTTCGCAGCGGTGGATCTGCGCGGAGCCCTCGACAGCTTCATGCGGGGAGTATGCGGAGATCAGCATCGCCAGGTAATCGAGCAGAGCCTGGGACGGGTGGGGTACGAGCAGGCGGTCCGCGAGTCGAGCTTCTCTTTCCGGGACGAAGTGCAGACCGCGATGCAATGGCAGTTCGGGCCCACCGAGGCGGCCCGCGTCGGGCAAAAACCGGTTCTGATGGTGGAAGGCGGAGAGGGCCGAAAGCTTGGCTTACTCAGCCATCAGGTAACCGAGTTGGCTACCCCGCTGCTTCCCCAGGCCGAGGTCGCCTTGATTGATGGCGCAAATCACATGCTGCGGCTGCAAGATCCTGACGCGTTGAGCGAAGCCGTGGCAAAGTTTGCTCGCCGGCACCTTATCCGAAATTCACGCGCAGGATTAGCTTCGTGAAGTCCCAGTGCAGAAACGATGCGGCTTCAGCGGAGTTCCACTATACAGGATCCACCAGGGGTGGTTGAAATCCACCACCCGCTGATCGAGTGGCCTATTGAAAACAGGACGGTTACAGTTTGGCAAGGCGATTGCATTAATATCGTGCGGGGGGAACCAGCCATGTTCCGCATTTTTCTTTCCGCAGTTGCCTTAGCAACTCTGTCCGCGGGCGCCGGGCTCGCTCAGGACGTTGAGGAGCAGGGCCGCGGCGTTGCGCGTGTGAGCCTTATCTCCGGCGATGTTTCCGTGCGCCGGGGCGATACGAGTGAATGGGTAGCGGCCGCGATCAACGCACCGCTGCTCTCGCAGGACCGCGTGTTGACCGGGGCCGGATCCCGGACCGAGGTCCAGTTTGATTCCAGTAACTTCGCCCGTTTGTCATCAGGCGCGGAGTTACGTTTGGCCGATATTGAGAATCGCCGGTTTTTGGTTCGCTTAGCGGTGGGAACGATGACGTGGCGGGTGCTGCGCGATCGGGACGCCGAAGTGGAGATCTCGACGCCGAACATCTCGGTCCGTCCAACGAAGAAAGGGGTCTACCGCGTGTCGGTGCTGGGCGATGGCACGACTGAAGTGACAGTACGCAGTGGCGAAGCCGAGATCTTCACGCCGCAAGGTACCGAAAGGCTGAAATCTGGCAAGACGCTGCAGGCGCGCGGGACGTCCGCCGAGCCCGAGTTCCGGACGAGCGAAGCCATTCCGATGGACGATTTCGACCGTTGGAACCAGAGCCGTGATCGCGACCTCGAGCGGAGCGAAAGCTATCAGAATGTGAGTCGAGACATCTACGGAGCGGAGGACATGGACGGCCACGGCCGCTGGGTCAACTCTCCGGAGTATGGCCGCGTTTGGGCGCCGACGACGAGCGTGGACTGGGCACCCTACCGGAACGGCCGCTGGAGCTGGATCGATTATTACGGCTGGTCCTGGGTCAGCTACGACCCCTGGGGCTGGGCGCCGTACCACTATGGCCGTTGGTACAACCAAGTCGGGATCGGTTGGTGCTGGTGGCCGGGCCGTTCGAACGCTCGCCAATATTGGAGTCCGGCGCTGGTCGGCTTCTTCGGCTGGGGCGGCGGCGGCGGTTTCGGCGGCGGGATGGGAGTGGGCTTTGGAAATTGGGGTTGGGTGCCGCTGGCGCCATTTGAAACCTATAACCGTTGGTATGGCAACGGCTACTACGGTGGCTTTCGGAACGGGAATTTCGGCAACAACGTGAACATCACCAACATCAACGTGAGGAACGTCTATCGGAACGCGCGCAACGACAACGGGGTGACGGTCATCAACGGGCGCGATTTCGGCCGGGGGTCCGTGAACCAGATCCGCTACGACCGGAACGAACTGAACAACGCCTCGTTTATCCGGGGGCAAGTTCCGGCCGCTCCAGACCGGGAAAGCACGCGATGGAGCGATCGGGCGGCCAGTGGTCAGGCGGGATCTACGCGGGGGGACGATCGCTTCTACAGCCGGGGCCAGCCGTCCAGGATTGACCGGGTTCCTTTCGAAAACCAACAGACGGCGATGCGCGAAGTTTCGCGCCGGACTTTTGACACTGAGACGGCAACCCGCACGCCGACCGAAGGGCGAGGCGGCACCCCCGGCGGTGGTGGCAATATCATGGAACGCGGCGGCGCACGGGCCGAGCAACCGGCCGAGCGGCGCAGCGATACGGTACGCAGTGGCGGCGGCGACACGAACGGATGGCGGCGGTTGGGCGAGAACGGGACCAGGGCCGATGCTCCTTCCAATCAGAGCGACCGGATCCGCGGCGGTGGCGATACGAGCCGTGGGAAGGTAACCAGCGGCGAGTCCAATCGTGGCGGTGACACCGGTGGTTGGCGGCGCTTCGGCGATGCGGCAACGCCCCGGACCGACAGCGGTGCCGCGGGCGGCGCGACGCGCGGCGATATGAACCGAAACGGCGGTTCGACGACTCGGGGCAACGACACCGGATGGGGCCGCTTTGGCACCACCCGAGCGGACGAGGCGGGGTCGCGGAATCAGACGATTCCAGACCGCGGCACGCGCAGTGGCGATACGGGTCGAAGCACGGAACGGCAGACGATTCCTGATCGGGGAAGCCGCAATGGCGATTTCGGTCGGAGCGTCGAACGGCAAACGATTCCGGATCGGGGAAGCCGCAATGGCGACTTCGGACGGAGCACGGAACGGCAGACGATTCCGGACCGGGGCAGCCGCACTGGCGATTTCGGTCGGAGCGTCGAACGGCAGACAATTCCGGATCGCGGTAGCCGGGGCGGCGACTCGGGCGGATCTCGGGTGGGCGGCCCGGTCATTCGGGAGCGTTCGAATGATGGCGGCGGTTCCCGGGGCGGAAGCGGCAGCAGCCCGGCGCCGCGCGGAGACGCTGGCGGCTCTTCTCGCGGAGACGCTGGCGGTTCTCGCGGAGACGCCGGCGGAAGCGCTCCTCGCGGTGGCGGCGGGCGAAACAAGTAAGAAAACCCTGTTATTGTTCGTGGTTGGAGCGGAGAGGAGCCGCCGGGGCGAACCGGCGGCGCAGGAGATCAAGGGCGTCCTGTTGGGGCGAGCGACGATACTCAAAAACAGCCCCTTCCGCTTGAAGCGTGCGCCTCAACTCGGGAATCGCCACATCCTGAATTGCCTTGCCCGCCCGAATGCTCATCGCGGCGGCGATGCCCGCGGCGTGGCCGATAATCATATACTGCGGCTCCATCCGGGCGCTCGAATAGGCAACATGGCTAGCTGCGAAGCAGACCGGGACCAACAGATTGGTCGCTTCCGCCCGCTTGGGAACGGTGATCCGGAACGGAATCTGGTAAGCCGAAACCGCCACCTGCATATCGCCTTCGTTCTCCGCCATGCCGTTGGCGTTCACAAAGCGCTGCAGGTTGTGCGAGTCGCTGTTGTAGGAGCCCATGCCGATCGCATCGGGCTTGGTGAGGTCGGTCTGCAAATCCTTTTGCGTCAGGACGAAGTCGCTCACGAGCCGCCGAGCTTCCCGAACGTAGAGCTGATGCGGCCAGTGGCCAGTGTCTTCGTACTCGTCTTTCGGCAATCCCCATTGGCGCACCTCGGCCTGTAAGGCCGGCGGAACTCGCGCGTCGTTAGCCAGAAAATAGTAGAAGCCTTGTTGGTAGTTGATGTGGTCCTGCCAGATGCGGGCGCGAGTCGCGTAGTCGCCTTCCGGATAATCGTAGTTTTTGCCAATGTAATCCGACGAGAACGCGCCGTTATTGTTGAAATCGGCCTTGCCGTTTGGGATCCTCGCGATTAGCGTCAACTCATTAAAGACGGGTGCGCGGCCGAGCTTTTTTGTCAATTCCGTCAGCAGTCGGGCGAGCAGTTCGTAACCGGCCGGGTTGTAGCCCGCCGGCTTCGGCCAGTCGATCCGATTCGCCGGTTCGTTCGTCGCGATGACCCGGAAATTGTAGGCCTGGATCCGCTTATCCGCCTCCCCGGGCTTGCCGACCGGCCGGTTGTGCACCTCCGGCAGCGGCTTGCCATCGGCGCCAACCGCTGAGACATCGACGAGGAACTGATGCTTCGGCGTCTTATCCCGGACGCCGCCCAGAGACTCGCCATACTGCGCGCTCGACTCCCGACCATAGGTGTAACTCACTTTGGCCTGGGCCATCAGATCGCCCTCGTAAGTCGCATCGGCGAACACTTTGCCGCGGAACCGGGTTCCGTTCTCGGTCGTGATTTCGGTGATCACCGCTCCGGATTTAACCACGCCCGACTTTTCCCGCAGCCGATGGCCATAGTGGACGGTCACCCCGGCTTCAGTCAACATCTCCCGCAGAACACTTTCGCCGACGCGCGGCTCATAAAACCAAGCTACCGGATTGTTGAACCGCCGCATCTGGTAGCGTTCCCCGACCCGGTAGTAGAATTCCAGCGCCAAGCCGCCCAACACCTCCCGCTTGCCAACATCGGTCCGCGAAAGGCCACCCGTCGCCATTCCGCCGACATGTTGGCCGGGTTCGAGCAGAACGGTCTTGAGCCCTTGGCGAGCCCCGGAAACGGCGGTCATCACCCCGCCAGAGGTGCCTCCGTAAACTACGAGGTCGTAGGAGGTCTGGGCCGACAGCGCAATGCTAACGGTCGTAAGGAGGATAAGGGTTTTCATGTTAGAAAGCCAGACGAAGACCGAGTTGCATGCGGCGGGGTTCGAGTGCACTGAGAATCCGCCCGAAGTTCGGATTCAAGTTCGTCGCTGTCTGGCCGGCCGCCGGACGGTTCGGCTGGAAAGTGGTGTTGGGCAGGTTGTAGTTCACGGTATTAATGGCGTTGAACATCTCCCAGCGAGCTTCGAGCCGGAACCGTTCCCGGATTTTGAAGGTCTTAAACAGCGAGAAACTCATGTCGTTTAGCCCCGGCCCCCGTGTCGTCGGAAGCGTCCGCGGTGCGTTGCCAATCGTGAAATCGGCCGGGTTGGCAAAAGCTTCGGTGTTGAACCAACGAACCGGCGTGCGTTGATCGCCAGGTAGCGTTGGGTTGCCGACGATATTCGTATAGCCGATCCCGGTAAAGTTATTCGTGCCCCGAACCACCAGAGGAGTGCCGGTTTGCAGGGTCCATATGCCATTCAATTGCCATCCGCCAAACATTCCATTCACCACCTTCGGCATCGTGGATCCGAAGCGTTGGCCATGGCCGAAAGGCAGTTCCCAAAGGCCGCTGGCCACAAAGCGCTGCGAAACGTCGTCTGCATCGATCGCCCGATCGATCCGGCGGTTCAATCGTCCCACGCGATAGTCGCCCGCCCCGGTCGCGGCATCGCCGCCGCCGCCGATGGCTTGGCTCTCGCTGATCAGCTTGCTTTTGGTGTAATTGAACAAGGCCGATACGCCATTGGCGTACCGCTTTTCGACGGTAATTTGGAGAGAATGGTAGGTCGTCGACAGACCGGTGTTCGCCCAGGTGGAGACGCCGTTGTAGTCCGGAAACGGGCGTAAAAGCTGTTGGCGCTGAATGCGCGCCGCCGACAAGGGGCCCGTACGGATTTGGCCAAAGTAGGGGTTATCGACCGTATCCTGTAACCCCAGCCCGAGGCTGTAGAAGGACGGATCCAACTGGTTCAGGTTGTAATTGGCTCCGAAAAGCTTAGTACCCTTGTTCCCCGCATAAACGAACGAGCCGACCCATCCGCTCCCCAGCGCCCGCTGCAAGGCGACGTTCCATTGTTGAATGTAGGGCGTGGTCGCGTTGCGTTGCTGAGCGCGAACATCCAAACCGCGGAAGGCGCTGGGACCACCCGCCGAGCCCAGTGGCTGCACGAGCGAAGCCGGACCTTGGCTGAAGCGGAACACCCGTTGAATGCCAGGCTGCGCAGAAGTGAACGGAGTATCTACTGAAAAGCCCAACGCATTGGCGTTGTCCGGGTTAAGATTGCCCGATTCGACCATCGAATAGATCAATCCGTACCCGCCGCGGATAGCGGTTTTCCCGTCGCCCCGCGGGTCCCACGCGAAACCGAACCGCGGACCGAAGTTATTCTTATCGCGGTTGACGACGTTTGCCGGAGTGGAGCCAACGCCCGCATAGTTCAAGACCCCGAGCATCCGGGTCTGTGGATTGACGACAAACGGATCGAAGTTCGAGGCCCGGTTGTGAAGCTCCGTGCCGCCAAAACTCGCATCGTAGCGAACACCGAGGTTGAGCGTGAGGCGGCGCGTAACCTTCCAATCGTCCTGCAAAAAGGTGCCGAACGGGTTACCGCGGAATTGGAAGAAGGGGCGAACGCCCAGCGCGCCGCTCGAAACTTCCCCGAGCAGAAACGTCGCCAAACCCACGCCAGTACCGGCCGGACTCAACGGATTGTTCGTCAGGTCCGTGTTGAAGTTGAAGGAACCAGAAGGCTGCGCACGGTTGATAAAGCTTAACCGCCACCAGCGGAAATCGAACCCAGCCTTTAAATTGTGGCTGCCTTTGGTCACGTTGACGCTATCGGCGAGTTGAATCACTTGTTGCGCCCGCAACCCCGCCGAGAAGGCGGCGCTGCCGATACCCAGAAGGCCACCGATCGCTACCGGAGGGAACTGGTCTTGCGGAATGATCGAAGGGTAGCCGAGTTGCTTCGGCCAATCCTGGTCAAAGCTCGGATGCGTAAACGGCAACCATTGCCGGGTAGCGCCGAAACGGAAATCGTTCAAGATCCGCGGCGTCAGCACCTTAATATAACTGAGCACCGCGTTATGGTTGTCCCGTTGATCGTTGCGGGCGGCGGGGTCGGCCACGCCTAGGCCCCACCCTCGATCGTTCCTCGTGTTACGGGTACTGGAGTAGCGGAAAAAGATCGAATCCGCGTCGCCAAAGCGATGGTCGACCCGGACGTTGGTGACGCCCTGGTCCGACAGCGAACCCACGAGCGAGACCAAATTATTTGCGTTCGTGTTGAGATCGGTCGGGCGGGCATTAGCCAATGGCATGAACGGCAGCACCTTCAACGACAGCGGATCCATGCGATTCCCGGGTACGATATTGCCCGGGAAAAGGTCGCGGACGAATCCGGAACCGGCCGGGTTCGGGCGGGTCGTGCCCGGATCGTAAATAGGAATCAGGTTGCCCTGCGGGGTCCGCGTGGCGGAGAAATCGCCAGTACGTTCCAGCGCCGTCGCCACCGTGCCGATGCGGGGTGCCCCCGTCGAACGCCACTTCCACTGCTCGTACCCGGCGAAGAAGAAGGTGCGGTTTTTTCCGTTGTAGAGACGAGGAATTACCACCGGCCCCCCTACCGTGCCGCCAAAATGGTTGTAGCGGAGGACTTGTTTGATCCGCCCCGTGCGAGGGTCCGGCTGCGTGCCAAACGCGTTTCTCGCATCGAGCGAGTCGTTGCGAAGAAAGTGATACAGACTGCCATGAAACTCGTTTGTCCCCGATTTGGTAACCGCGTTCACCACCCCACCGGAAGTCTGGCCGAACTCGGCCTTCAGCGCATTCGTTTCGACGCGGAACTCCGCCACCGCATCCACCATCGGGACCACGCTGATTTCGTTATGCACCGCTGCGGAGTTCGACACCCCGTCGAGGAAAAACTGATTGCCATAGGCGGGTCCACCGTTGATCCGAATCTGTGAAAAGGTCTGGTTGCTGATCTCCGCAAAGCCGTCGGTCGCGTTCGACCGAGGCGTGACTCCGGCCACCACCTTCACCAGATTGAACACATGGCGGCCATTCAGCGGCAGTTGTTCGATCCGGCGCTGTTCAATCACCGTGCCGAGACTCGAGTCCTCCGTCTGGACCCGAGGAACTTCTGCCGAAACGACAACACTATCGGAGACCTGTCCAAGTTCCAGATTAAGATCGACGCGCAATCGCTGGGCTACTTCCACCGTCAGCCCCGTGCGCTGAATCCTCTTAAAGCCGGGGTGGCTAACGCTCAGTTCATACGAACCGGCGGCCACCGCCGGAATCGAATAGGTCCCGTCGGAAGACGACGAACCCTTGAAGGTCAGATTGGTCCCGGTGTTGCGGGCGACAACCTCAACGTTTGGTACACCGGCACCGAGTGGATCGACCACCGTTCCGGTGATGGTACCGAGCGGGGATTGCGCCGAGGAAATCGAACAAAGGCACAAGACAAGGCCAAAATAGCGAAGCGACGACATGGCAGACTCCTATTCGTAAAGTTTACTCTGGCTTCGGGTCACATTTAGGCTACAATGGGGCGAATTAACAGTTAAAACCGTGAGCTATCAATGAGTTCGCCAGTAACAGAGCATTCGGATTCGACGACCCTCGGCGTGCGCGAAGAGCTCAAACGGCTGCTTGAGGGCAGGGAACTCCGCAATTCCCTTCAGTTGCGGAAGTTGCTGCGGTTTCTTGTCGAGCAGGCGTTGGACGGGCGCGCCGAAGAGCTCAAGGAGTACCACCTCGGACTGGAGGTTTTTCAAAGAGGTACCGATTTCGATCCCCGAATGGACTCGATTGTCCGAGTTCAAGCCAGTATTCTGCGCAAGAAGCTCGAGGCGCACTACGCCGCGATGCCAGCCGTTCCTGGAGTCCGAATCCGAATCCGAATTCCACGCGGAAGTTACGCCCCACACTGGGAGGAAGTTGACATAACTCCTCCGTCGTCGCCAACCGGAATCCCGAGAAGGGAACTGGTCCCGCGGTTACTTTGGGGCGGCTTGGGGGTGTTGGCCGGTGCGGGTTCGATGGCGCTGCTCCGCCGAGAATCGGTTCGGCCCTACGCGGCAACGGTGCTTTGGGCACCCTTTCTCAGACCCGGAATCGAGACGATCGTCAGCTATGGAGTCCCGCTGTTTTTCCTGGCTGACGAAGGATTGTATGTTCGTGACGTGCATACCAACCGCCCGGAAGAAGCCAACCAAGGACGCTTAGGACAAATCGGCAAGCTCTTACAGACCACGGTTCGCCCGCAGGAAGACGTTTACACTGGGATCGGCGAGGCGGCCGGAATGCAAATGGTCAGCCGCTTTCTGGAAGCGCTCAATGTGAGAACCACAGTCGCCAACTCCCACGTCCTGGGTCCGACAGATCTTTCGGGAAAAAATCTGGTGATCATCTCTTCGATGCGCTTCCAGACGCTGCTCGATTCGCTGCGCCTGCCTCACGCCTTCGAGTTTGTTCCCTATGGCGCGGGCTCGATCCGGAATCCACGATCGCTGCCCGGCGAAGCGCTGGTCTATCCCGATCCCGGCAAACCTGAACTTTCCTTCGCCCGGATCACCATCTGGCCATCCGCCTCTCAAGGCCAACGGATCGTCAGCCTCAGTGGCCGAGAGACTTGGTCGACCCAAGCCGCCGTTCAGTTCGTGATTGACGAAGACGCACAACGAAATCTCCAGCTACGGATCGAGGCCGATCCCCCAACCGGTCCACGCGGTGTAAAATCAGAGTTCCTGGAAATCCTGGTCGAGGTAGAAGGCTTGAACAATCGAGCTAAGCATACCCGTTATGTGACCCACCGATATCTGGATGTTCCCTTGCCCCTTCGTTTCCGGTAGTTGACATAATACATATTCTGCGAAGTTCTGGATTGCGCGTTTCCGTCATCATCCCCACACTCAATGAAGAGATCGCGCTCCCTCGGCTGCTCGCCGCCTTGCGCCTAATGAACGACCCCGTCGAAATCGTGGTGGCCGATGGCGGCAGTAGCGATCGAACCGCCGACATTTCTACCAGTGCCGATCATTGGGCGAGCACCGCAAAAGGCCGAGGGCTCCAACAATGCGCCGGCGCCGCGATGGCCACCGGCGAAGTCCTTTGGTTTTTGCACGCCGACTCGATGCCGAACGCTAATGCGGTCGCCGCCATCAACCGGGCACTCTCGAACCCGGCGACGCTGGGCGGTAACTTCACCCTTCGCTTTGACGGCCACGGTCCGGCGGCGCGAACCTTGAGCCGGATCTATCCGCTACTCCGTCCCTTGGGCCTCTGCTACGGAGACTCCGGCATATTCGTCCGCCGCGAGGTTTACGAAGCGGTCGGCGGCTTCCGTCCCCTTCCGCTGTTTGAGGATGTCGACCTCGTGCGTCGTCTTCGTCGAGCCGGACGCTTCGAGCGCCTGTCTTGCGTCATAAATACGTCCTGCCGTCGTTTCGAACATCGGAACTTTTTGGGCATGTTTGCCCAATGGACAGTTCTACAGATTCTGTATTGGTTGGGTGTATCGCCCGACTGGTTAGCCCGGTGCTACGCGCCGATTCGGGAGCACTCTAAATGATTTTGGTGACAGGTGGTACGGGAACAGTTGGCAGCCAAATGGTGCCCGCCCTCGGCCGGCTTCTACCGGGCGAGGAGATCCGGCTGCTGCGGCGACCAACCGCGGACATTCGATTGCCTGGTTTAGGCCTTTCGCCGGAAGATCGGCGCGCTTTACAGACCCAAGTTCGCGTGATTATTCATAGCGCCGCCGAGGTCCGCTTCAACCTGCCGCTCGATGAAGTCCGCGCGACGAACCTGGAAGGCACTCGTCAGATGCTCGAATTTGCCCACGGTTGCCCTCGTCTCGATCGATTCGCCCACGTGAGCACGCTCTATATTGCCGGCCGGCGTGAAGGTTGGGTTCGGGAGGAACCACTTACCCACAACGTTGGCTATTTCAACACTTACACCCAGTCCAAGCACGAAGCCGAAGCACTCGTCCTGGCCGAGACGAAGTTACCCGTTTCGATCCACCGGCTAAGCTCCGTAATCGGCGGCGGCGGACACGTCGAACAAGTTCTTCGGATGATTCCCTTCAGTTCGGAATTCCCGATGTTACCCGGTCAGCCTCATGTTCCGGTCGACTTAGTAAGTTCGGAATGGACTGGTCAGGCCCTGGCTCTCCTGATTGCTGGCCATTTTGAAGCCGGAGCGATCCGTCACCTGTGCACCGGCCCGGATGCCGCGCCGACCTTCGGCGAAATCATGGACACCGCGTATGGTACGCAAGGCCGCAGGCCCAAGTTAGTGCCGGTAGCTATGTTTGAATGGGCGCTCAAGGCGGCCGCCAGCTCGCGAGAATGGCGGGCGTTAGCGGGATTGGCAACCTTCTTGCCGCACTTAGCCGTCGCCCAACCCTTTGACCCCGGTGCGACCGGCGAAATCCTTCGCCACGCCGGCCTCGCCCCCCGCCATGGCCGCGAACTCCTGGCCGCGGCCATGGCGGCGGTTCTCGCCTAAACCACCGTCGCCTGACGGCTCTCCTGGATGAGATCGGTCTCAAGGCTTCGTCCCTCTTCTGGTCGTCGATGCATTGGCGGATCGTCGCTTCGTCGACCGCGCCCCCAATAGCACTCTCTTCGTTCGGGAAATTCATCCTGCCGTCCTCCCGGCGACCGCCCGTTTGCGGTTTTCAACCATTCCTGTATTTTGCCGGACTGTTGTGGCTGAAAGCAGCCCGTCTGAAAGACGGGGGGGGGCCCAGAGCGGGTACTAAAGTGTCCCCGCGTTCTCCCGGGTGATTCGCCGGACCGGCAGGTCCAACCGCCGCGCCGGCGTCTCCCCCCGCAGCTTCAGCGCCAGCGAGCGAACCGCCTCATACCCTATCCGGTCCGGGTCCTGCACCAGCATCACGTCGAGGAATCCGGCGTTCAATGCCGCCCGATGCACGTCGCTGTTATCAAACGTCACCACCTTAACCTTGCCCGCCAACCCGCGGCTCTCAACCGCCTGAAGAATTCCGATCGAAGCGGCCTCGCTCGACCCGAACATCGCCTGCAAGCCCGAATGCGCCGTCAGCATGTTCTCCGCCGCGGCGCGCGAGCGGGCGCGGTCCCCCATGCCAAACTGACGGGCCACAAGACGCACACCCGAAAACTCCTTGGCCAGGGTCTGCTCAAAGCCACGTTCCCGCAGTCCGGTCGACGCGCCGCCTGGCTTCTGCATCACCATAGCCGCAATTCCCTGCCCCTGAAGCAGCCGTCCAATCTCCTGCGCCGCCAAACATCCAGCCGCAAAATTGTCCGTCGCCACAAACGTCACGTAGTTTTCCAGATTCACCGCCGAATCAAACACGCTCACCGGTATTCCCGCGGCGATGGCCCGTTCAAGCGGAGCGATCAAGGCTCGCTCATCGGTCGCGGAAATGGCTAAGCCATCCACGCGCTGCGCCACGAACGCGTCGACGATCTGGATTTGCCGCGCATGGTCCGTCTCTTCGTTCGGCCCATTCCACAGCACTTCCACCCCGAACTCCTTGGCGGCGCGATCAACCCCGCCATG